>NZ_JACVZN010000014.1:0-66099 GCF_017151895.1 Staphylococcus sp. EG-SA-15
CGTAAAGAATATATTTAGCATTGCTATCTCTAATTTCTTTAACAATTTTAGTTAATTCTTTTTGTGATGGATCTTCAGCATTCATGTTTTGAATACCTTTTTGAACAAAACCATAACGATCAGCTAAGTATCCAATTGATTCATGTGAAATGAATACTGCATTACCTTGCTTATCTTTTGTAACTTGCTTCATATCGTTATCAATTTTCTTAAGATCGTCGTTTAATTTTTTGTAGTTTTTCTCATAGTCATCTTTATGTTTTGGATCTTTTTTCACTAATTCATCTTTAATTTCTTTAGCGAAAGTTTGGTTAATTTTAGGATCTAACCATACGTGTGGATCATATCCACCATGATGATGATGTTCTTCTTTCTCATGATCATGTCCCTCATGTTCATGCTCTTCACCATGCTCGTGTTGATCAGTTAAAAGCTTTGCTTTATCTAATTTATCCTCTAAAGACAGTTTTTTATCTTTATCTTTGATAGTAGATGCAACTTTCTTAGCAACCGGATCTAAATTATCCCCTGTATACATAAACAAGTCTGACTTGCTTGCACTTAATATATCTTTTTGTGTTGGTTCATAGCTATGTAAATCTGTCCCTGCTGGATAGATTGATGATACCTTCACGTGTTTTCCACCAATTTGCTCTGCAAATGATTGCAATGGATAAACTGTCGTTTTAATTGTTACCTTGCCATCTTTATCTTTTCCATCATCATTCCCACATGCGGCTAATGATAAAGTTACGGCTGGTACAAGAAGTAACATACCTAATTTCTTTTTCATAGTCACCCTCCTAAATAGTAATCTTTACGTTTTAAAATTATATACTCATGCTACTTAAAATACAAGCACTGTTTTTATAAATAATATAAAGTCGAATCATACTTTAGGTATTTACCACTTTTCGTTTTATCTAATACATGACTATTGTACAAATATGATACAGAAAACTTTATAGTATTTACGAACGTCATAATATAAGAAAAAAAGACAATCTCTATCATATTGCTAATAGAAATTGCCTTTTCATATTGTCCTAAAATAACTTACCCTATTTTTATAGTGTGACTTTTAGATTTAATAATGGTATTTACATGATGCTATTTTTATATGATTGTCATCTACTGTATAAACCAATCTATGTTCGTGATTGATACGTCTACTATAATACCCAGTCAGATTCGATTTTAACTTTTCAGGCTTACCTATACCTTCCAATGCACCATTTCTGTCAATACTTTTAAGTAACTCATTAATCTTCTTCACCATTTTTTTATCGTTCTGCTGAAAATACTTATAATCTTCAAAGGCTTGAGGCGAAAACGTAATATTTAACCTAGCCATTATACATCTATATCTTTCGTTATAGTTTTCCCACGTTCTAGATCTGCAATTGATTGAGCTAAGTGTTCAGCATTATTTGGGTTCTGTTGGAGGTAAAGTGTTTCCATCATGGAGTTATAATCTGATTCTGACATGATTACTACGTTTTTATCATCAGTAGATGTTACAGTTACCATATCACTATCATCATTTACTTTTGTCATAAGTGCCTTTAAATTCTGTCGAGCGTATGAATAATTTTTAATAATCATATTTATCGCCTCCTTTTAACACACCTCAATTGTACAAATATCTGTACAATAAAACAAGCGACACAGAAAAAAACTACTAATCAAGATTTCGCACGGGGAAGAATCAATACCTATCCTGTACTGATTCCCTACTAAACAATGTTTACATGATAATTTCTACCTATTTAGACTTCATACATTAAAAAGACAATCTCTATCATATCGCTAATAGAAATTGCCTTTTCATATTGTCCTAATAAATTGATATCACTTACTTATCTCAACAATTAAGACTATTTTATTTTATCTTTTAATAACTTCTCATAACTTTCATAATCATATGGATCTTCAACTTTCTCGCCATTAATAAATGCAGTTGGTGTCGTTTTTATATGATTATCTTTCGCTATTTTTTTATCTTTCTCTGCAGCTTTCCAAGACTTGCTATCTTTTGTCTTGTAATCTTTTATAATTTTATTTTCCGTCTCTTTATCTAAATGCAGTTGTTTAATATGTTTATCTAATAGTTCTTTTGTTAACCATTCTTTATTTTCATCTTGCTGGGCAGCAAATAATTGCTTTTGAAAATCTAAAAATGATTTAGGTGCATACATCAATACTGCATGACTCGCACGCGAACCAACAATTGAGTCTTTACCTAAGAAAGCTAAATTGACAAATTGGTATTCCACTTTGTGATTATCTATATAATTTTTACGCAACTTTGGCATGACTTTTTCATCTAATTCTTTACAATAAGGACATTTATAGTCGCCATATATGACAACTAATGGTTTGCCGTTTTTCGAGGATGTCGTTGCTGATTCTTTTTTACCGCAAGCTGTTAAAATTAACATGCTCACTATAAATAATGTTAGTAATTTTTTAGTCATAATAACTCCTGTTCATATCTAGTTCGTCATATTTTCTTCATGATAATCCGCATCATGTTGTTGATAATATCGTCTCGAATCAAAATCTTGCTTATATGATACACGTTTATCACTAAAATCATATGCATAATAATGCACTTCATCATCATTACTCAAAGGTTTATAAGCTAAAATGATAATTTTATCCTTATCATAGACATAAATATTAGCATCTTTGCGTTCAAAATGATCAACACGATCACCGTTGCCTTTTTTGGCAAGTTGTTCTTGTTTTTGATTTTGAATTTTAACTGCTTCATCTATTTCTTTCACATATTTATCATTACCACATCCTGATATAAAGACTAGTAATAATAATACCGTCGCCACAAATCGCTTCAATGCTCCCACTCCTACTATCAACTTCCAACTAACTTTCAATATAATTAATACTATACACCGTCAAACATTAATGCGCTACAACTACTACCAATGCATTTAATATAAATATCCAAAGAAATAACAGTTATGTATAGTCAAAGAAAAATATATTTCATTTTCTATGTGTATTTGTAATCAGTTTTTGATAAAATAAAAAAATAGCATTATTAATAAATTCAAAAATTACAGTTCAATTCAGAGAGGGATGGGATAAAATGAACTTTGTAACGTTGACTTCGGATGAGTTCAATGCGTTTACAACAAAGCATTTTTCACATTACACACAATCAGCTATTCATTACAATCATAGAGTTGATTTAAAAGGCGATGTGCATCTTGTAGGGGTTAAAGATGACAATGGTCAAGTGATTGCAGGATGCTTATTGATAGAAGCACGCACACTTAAATTTTTCAAATATTTTTATACACATCGCGGGCCAGTGATGGATTATACAAATCAATCATTAGTAGCATTTTTCTTTAAAGCATTAACGTCATATTTAAAGAAACACAATTGTTTATATGTCCTTGTAGATCCATATTTAATTGAAAATTTACGCAATGCAGACGGTGAAATTGTTAAATCTTATGATAACCGAGCATTTGTTAGAACAATGGATAAATTAGGTTATAAACACCAAGGTTTCCCTGTAGGTTATGATTCAATGAGCCAAATCCGTTGGCTGTCAGTGTTAGATTTAAAAGATAAGACTGAAGACCAACTTTTAAAAGAAATGGATTATCAAACGAGACGTAATATTAAAAAAACATATGATATTGGTGTCAAAACTAAAACGTTAACGATTGATGAAACGCAAACTTTTTTCGACTTATTCCATATGGCTGAGGAAAAGCACGGTTTCAAATTCCGTGAGTTACCATACTTTGAAGAAATGCAAAAGTTATACGATGACCACGCCATGTTAAAGTTGGCGTATATTGATTTAAACGAGTATTTAAAAACGTTACAATTAAAGCAACAACAATTAACAGCTGAACTCTCAGGTGTTGAAGAAGCATTGGAAGAAAGTCCTAATTCAAAGAAAAATAAAACGAAACGCACACAGCTAGAACAACAGCTAAATAGCAATAAGCGTAAAATCGACAATACAATAGAACAAATTGAACAAGATGGTGCAGTCTTAAACTTAGCTTCTGCTTTATTTATCTACAATGAGCATGAAGTTTATTACTTATCTAGTGGTTCAAACCCTAAATATAATGCTTATATGGGTGCCTACCATTTGCAGTGGGAAATGATTAAGTTTGCTAAAGCGCATCATATTGATCGCTATAATTTTTATGGTATTACCGGTGACTTTTCAGAGTCATCAGAAGACTATGGCGTCCAACAATTCAAAAAAGGTTTTAACGCACATGTAGAAGAGTATATCGGTGACTTTATTAAGCCTATCAAACCAATGTTTTACAAAATTCAGCAGTATTTAAATCATAAACGTCGTTAAAATATCGCTCCAAGATTATGACAACATAACAAAGAACCACGCATCATGTATATGGCTTCATCGCCATACTAAAACATGATACGTGGTTCTATTTGATTATTCTTCATTTATAACATTTAAGAAACGTCTTAATTCTTCTGTTTTCGGACGATTGAACATCTCTTCTGGAGCCCCTTGTTCTCCGATCATGCCTTCATGAATAAATACAATGTTATTAGATACTTCTTTAGCAAAACGCATTTCATGTGTCACAATGACCATTGTCATGCCTTCATTAGCCAAATCTTTAATAACCTTTAAAACATCATTCACAAGTTCAGGATCAAGTGCAGATGTTGGTTCATCAAACAACATCACTTTAGGGTTCATTGCTAGTGCTCTTGCAATAGCAACACGTTGTTGTTGACCACCTGATAATGCATGTGGACGTTGATCTTTGACATGTGTTAAACCAACTTTCTCAAGTAACTCAAGTGATTTCCCACGTGCCTCATCCTTTTTCAACTTTTTAACTGTGATAAGACCTTCCATTACATTTTCTAATGCCGTCTTATGCGGAAAAAGGTTATAACTTTGAAATACCATACCAGACTGTTTACGAACTTCTATTTGTGATTTTTTATCTTTAGATGTATATGTTTTGCCGTTAACATAAACTGTACCTTCAGTTGGAATTTCTAATGCATTAATCATACGTAACAATGTTGTTTTACCTGAACCAGATCGACCGATTAAGGTTACAACCTCACCTTGTTCAACAGATAAATCAATACCTTTGATGACTTCAACATCATTAAATGATTTATGGATATTGTTCAATTGAATCATGAGCGATACCCTCTTTCAATATAAGATTCATAGATACCTTGGATAATTGAAATAATAAAGCATACCACCCAGTACATTAGCGCAACTAACACATAAATTGTTAAATATTCATATGTTGTAGACGCAACTTCTTGAGCTTTTCTAAACATTTCAGCCACTAAAATAAATCCTAATAATGATGTATCTTTGATTAAACTTAAAAATGTATTACCTAGTGCAGGAATCGACACTCGAATTGCCTGCGGTAAAATGATACGTTGTATCGTTTGACCATACGTCATACCGATGGAATATGCAGCTTCTGTTTGTCCTTTCGGTATAGAAATAATACCGCCACGAATAATTTCCGAAGCATACGCACCTACATTTAATGATAAACCAATAATAGCAGCCACTACAGGTGCCAATGTCCATTGGTTGTCAGCGTCATTTGTTAATAATCTACCTAATTCTGGAATACCATAAAATATGATAAATAGTTGTACTATCATTGGTGTTCCTCGAATAATAGATACATAGACACGTGAAATACTTCTTAAAATTTTACTCGTTGAAATTCGCATTAATGCTGTAAATAATGCAATAATCAATCCTAAAACAAATGTAACTAATGTAATAGGAATTGAATATTTGACCAAACCTTCTAGCATAGGTCCGAAAGCTTGTTTTGCAGCATCTAGCGCATGTTGTTGTTCGCTATTTAGATTTAGAAACATCTTGACCAAACCATTTCTTACCTATTTTAGCTAATTCACCGTTTTCCTCGATTTTTTTCAAGCCATCATTGAATTTTTGAACTGTTTCATCATCTGCTTTTTTAGAAAATGCAAATGCAGATCTACTTTGTTCAGCATTACCTTTGATTGCTTTGATCTTAGCATTAGGTTTTTGTTTTTTATAATCCAAGTATGACAGACTATCATTAAATGTACCATCAACACGCTTAGACAATAATAAATCCATTGATTGGTTAAAGCCATCAACTTTTGTAATATCAGCACCTTTATCCTTAGCTAATTTACCATAATTAGATGTGAATGTTTGTGCTAACTTCTTACCTTTAACATCATCAAAATCTTTAATATCTTTTTCATTTTCACGAATAACTAAAACAGCACTTGAGAATGTGTAAGGCTTAGAAAATTTATATTTCTTTTCTCTATCAGGATTTATACCCACTTGGTTCGCGATTACATCAAAACGCCCCGCGTCTAAACCTGCAAACATAGAATCCCAAGAAGTTTCATTAAATTTAAGTTTTAAACCTTCTTCTTTAGCCACTGCTTTAATAACATCAATATCGTAACCAGTTAATTTACCATCTTTATCATGGAAACTAAATGGTGCATAAGTCCCCTCAGTACCAACATTAATTGTCTTGCTATCTTTATTAGCTTCCTTGTCTTTCGACGAATTGTTTCCACATGCAGCCAATATGAAAACGAAAGCTATCATCACAAATAAAAGTCTTTTCATAGAATATACCTCCTTATTCTTATTATTCTAATCGGAATAAAAATATTTTAATCTGAAATGCCGGATAAGTCAATATGTTGAACTTTTGCTAAAAAGCTTTATATAGCTAGCAACTTATATTTATTGACGAGAATCAACTTCTTTTTTCTTCCCTTGTAACATAAATGAACAAAAGAAACTAACAACTGTAATCAATAATGCAAATAAAAATCCAGCGTGATAACCATGCAACATCGTATCAACTTTAATTTGATTCATCATATCAATTTTGTTCATGCCATTATAGTCTGACATTGTTGGAGAAAAGTTTTTGCTTGCATGAGATAAAATAGTAATTAATGCAGCTGTTCCGATAGAACCAGCAATTTGTTGTACTGTGTTTGTCATAGATGAACCGTGTGCATTCATTTCTGGCTTTAATTGATTCATCGTATGGGTCATTACTGGAATTAATCCTAACGCGATACCAACCATTCGAATCGCATAAACTGTTGCCAACATGATTGTTGATGTTTGTTCATCCATTACAACAAAATAAGCCGTAGTAATAACAACAATCGCCATACCTACTAAAGCAAGCTTTCTAGGACCAAACTTTTCATATAAAGCACCCGAAGTCATCGACATAAATGCCATAACAATTGCTCCTGGTAATAAAGTTAATCCAGAATCTAAAGCTGAACGATGCAATAAATTTTGCACAAAGATAGGTAAAATCGTTTCCGAACCAATCATCGATACCATTGTGACACCCATAATAATGATACCAACTGTAAATTGTTTATTTTTAAATACAGCAAAATTTAATAATGGTGTTGATAGCCGATATTGACGTAATACAAATAATGCGACTAAAACAACGCCTCCAATCATAGATACTAATACGATAGGATTATCAAAACCTTTTTCTGAAATTGAACTCGTTCCATACAATAACCCGCCGAAACCTAGTACAGAAAAAATGACAGAAATAAAATCAATAGGTACTTTAATTGTAGTTCCAACATTTTTTATCGTTTTAAATCCAATTAAAAATGTAACAGCTGCAATTGGAGCGACAACATGGAAAAGCGATCTCCAGTTAAAATATTCAACAAGGTAACCTGAAAGAGTAGGTCCAATAGCTGGTGCTAAACCAATTACCAAACCAAATATCCCCATATATTTACCGCGTTCATGCGGTTGGAAAACATCCAAGATCGTTGTCATCATCAATGGCATCATAATACCTGCGCCTAACGCCTGAATAATTCTAGCAACTAATAATGTTGCAAAGTGCGGACTCAAGCCGCCGAGTAATGTACCTAAGAAAAAGATAGAAATACCCACTAAAAACACTTGTCTTGTTGTATAACGTTGTATAACAAGCGCGGACAAAGGAATAACAATCCCATTAGTCAATAAAAAAGCTGTTGTCAGCCATTGAACTTGTGTATATGAAATTTCAAAGTCTTTCATAATACTTGGTAAAGCCGTCACTAATAGTGTTTCATTTAATAATCCAAAAAATCCACCCATCAGCATAGTAATAATCATCGTTAATTTTTGTTTCTTCGACATTTAAAGCTTCCCCCCTCACCATCTAAAAAACGACACTCATTTTTAGATATCCGGTAATTATACCCATTTTCAAAAAAATTAGCACGACTTTATTACAATTTCTTTAAAACGTAATCATTACTATTTACATATGAGTAGTTATCGGTCATAATATATTTACAAGGAGGGATAGAGATGAAATTAGATTTACAGACTGCTCGTCGTAATTTAAATAGCCCTAACATTAAAACAAGAAAGCGTGCTTTAAAGATTATTAAGCAACATAAAAGAGCGAAATAATTGTTTTAATTTGACTATATTGTATGTCTAACTATATTTTCGAGTATCCCTAGCTCGTTAATATAAACTCTATACTTAACTATTTCCTTACATTACTTCACATATTTAAGAGCTGCATATACACTCACTCCTTGTGTACATGCAGCTCTTTTTTTATAAGTAGTATTTATCTATAACTTCTAAATCATCCGTTAATTCATAAACAAGCGGTGCACCTGTTTTAATTTCATAATTAATGATATCTTCATCTGACACATCTTCAAGATATTTAATCAATGCGCGAATTGAATTTCCGTGTGCAGAAACTAATACCGTTTGACCATCTAGCAAATATTGTGAAATATGATCTGTCCAAAATGGTATCACTCGAACTAAAGTATCTTTCAGACTTTCAGAATAAGGCATCATACGTTTATCTAAATGATTATATCGACGATCAGCTAAGTAAGCTTCACGTTGTTCTTCGGTTTCAGCAGGCGGTTTCACATCATAAGAACGACGCCAAATATGTACTTGTTCTTCTCCAAATTCTTTTCTAGCATCATCTTTATTTAAGCCTTGCAATCCACCATAGTGGCGTTCATTTAAACGCCAGCTTTTATATACAGGAATCCATTGTTGTTTAGATTCAGTTAAAATATAATGCGTTGTATCTAAAGCACGTGTTAATAACGATGTAAAAGCTACATCGATGGCAATGTTATTTTCTCTTACTTTTTCACCTGCTCTAGTCGCTTCATTAATACCTTGTTCAGATAAATTAACATCTTCCCATCCAGTAAATAAGTTTTTAGCATTCCACTCGCTTTGTCCATGACGACATAAAATTAATTTTGGCATAACTTATAACCTCTTTCCTTTAATCTTTAGGACGTTATTTCAGGGATATTTTAAGATGATTTAATCTTAGTAATTTTCTTTTCAATATGTTTTAAAATTCAATGATTAAATCAATTATCACTAGACATTAAATACATAAATTCTATTCCCCATTTTCATTTTTTAATTCATAAATGAATCAATAACCACCTAATAACAAATCATATTATACACCTTTGTTCGCCATTTTTCTAAGGTTTAAAAAATATTTTTAGGTGCACCTAAAAATAAATGTAATAAAAACGCCTCCTCAGATATTTATATATCTATGAAGACGTTTAAATACATTATAGATGGTCTGGTTCTGGGTGAACGTATACTGAGGAAATACCTTTTTTGTGCAAATGATGTTCGACATTGTCACAAATTTGATGCGCTTCTACTAAGGAAAGGTTAGCATCTACAACAATTGTGACATCAATAAACACACTACTTCCATGGTAACGCCCTTTAATACTTTTAACTTCTTGTACTTCATCAACTTCTAAAATATCATTGCGATACGCTTCTAATTCAGTTTCATTGAAACCATCACTCAACATAAAAATTGCTTCTTTAAAAATACCAAAACCAGTATAAACGATTAGTAAGCCTAGTAATGTTGCTAAAATAATATCGACAATTGGGAAACCGATTTGCGTAAAAATTAATCCTATCGCTGTTCCAATGCTGACTAAACTATCTGATAAATTATCTTTGGCAGCCGAATTTAAAGAACTACTTTTCGTTCTTTTCGCTAGTCTTTGATTGACTGCAAATACAATCAACATTACAAGACCACTGATTAAGCTGACGATAATTGTTATTGCGTTAGGTACAACGTCATCTTCTTTGAACAAACGAGGTGCATTTTGAATAACTACTTGGATACCTACAAACATAATGACAAATGACACCAATAATGAAGAAATATTTTCAGACTTCAAATGGCCATAAGGATGATTTCGATCGGCAGGTTTAATTGAAATTTTCAATCCAATAATAACAGCTAAAGAAACGATAATATCTGTCATATTGTTTAATGCGTCGGCTCTTACAGCTGCAGAGTTAAAGACAAAACCCGTGACATACTTAACAATAGATAAGATTATATATACAATTAAACTCAAATAAGCACCGCGTTGCGCCAATTTAAGATTTTCATTATGAGACATGCGTTGAACCACCTTGAATTAGTATAGTAACAATATTATGAATGATTTATTTTAAATTTACAACGTTTTTAATTTTTATAATTTTTTATAAAATTAAACTAATTTATTCATTCGCAACCCCTAAAAATAATTTTTAGCCTTTCTGCGAATTTTATGAGCTAGAAAGGCTTATGCATTAGTAGCGAAGCTAACTAATGCGTTCCTTTATTTTCTGCGAATTTTATGAGCTAGAAAGGCACCCAACTCTCCCTGTTTGTTAACTTTCGTCTCGAAAGTTTCTATGTTGGGACCCAATGCATGAGTTGCGAAGCTATCTAATGTCGTGACCTAATTATATAGAAGAAAAAGTGCATCAGTGACAAATCAAATGAGATTTCTACTCTACCAAACTCTCTTCGAAAGACAATTTTCTCCTCTATTTATTAGCAAACTATTGCATTTCTCCATATAGTACTTCCTTACTTAAAATACGCTGAATGTTCTGAATTAAACGCTTTTTTACATAGTTAACACTAGTTAATCTATTAGTTAACATTAGTTAATAATTAGTTAATTTCCATTTGTATTCTCATGTGATAAATTCTAAAAGCATACAATAAATTTAATATGTAAAAAGAAAGGGAATACACATGAAAAATAAATATATCTCGAAGTTGCTAGTTGGGGCAGCAACAATTACTTTAGCTACAATGATTTCAAATGGGGAAGCAAAAGCGAGTGAAAACACGCAACAAACTTCAACTAAGCACCAAACAACTCAAAACAACTACGTAACAGATCAACAAAAAGCTTTTTATCAAGTATTACATCTAAAAGGTATCACAGAAGAACAACGTAACCAATACATCAAAACATTACGCGAACACCCAGAACGTGCACAAGAAGTATTCTCTGAATCACTTAAAGACAGCAAGAACCCAGACCGACGTGTTGCACAACAAAACGCTTTTTACAATGTTCTTAAAAATGATAACTTAACTGAACAAGAAAAAAATAATTACATTGCACAAATTAAAGAAAACCCTGATAGAAGCCAACAAGTTTGGGTAGAATCAGTACAATCTTCTAAAGCTAAAGAACGTCAAAATATTGAAAATGCGGATAAAGCAATTAAAGATTTCCAAGATAACAAAGCACCACACGATAAATCAGCAGCATATGAAGCTAACTCAAAATTACCTAAAGATTTACGTGATAAAAATAACCGCTTTGTAGAAAAAGTTTCAATTGAAAAAGCAATCGTTCGTCATGATGAGCGTGTGAAATCAGCAAATGATGCAATCTCAAAATTAAATGTAAAAGATTCAATTGAAAACAGACGTTTAGCACAACGTGAAGTTAACAAAGCACCTATGGATGTAAAAGAGCATTTACAGAAACAATTAGACGCATTAGTAGCTCAAAAAGATGCTGAAAAGAAAGTGGCGCCAAAAGTTGAGGCTCCTCAAATTCAATCACCACAAATTGAAAAACCTAAAGCAGAATCACCAAAAGTTGAAGTCCCTCAAATCCAATCACCAAAAGTTGAGGTTCCTCAATCTAAATTATTAGGTTACTACCAATCATTAAAAGATTCATTTAACTATGGTTACAAGTATTTAACAGATACTTATAAAAGCTATAAAGAAAAATATGATACAGCAAAGTACTACTATAATACGTACTATAAATACAAAGGTGCGATTGATCAAACAGTATTAACAGTACTAGGTAGTGGTTCTAAATCTTACATCCAACCATTGAAAGTTGATGATAAAAACGGCTACTTAGCTAAATCATATGCACAAGTAAGAAACTATGTAACTGAGTCAATCAATACTGGTAAAGTATTATATACTTTCTACCAAAACCCAACATTAGTAAAAACAGCTATTAAAGCTCAAGAAACTGCATCATCAATCAAAAATACATTAAGTAATTTATTTTCATTCTGGAAATAATCAATCAAAAACATCTTCTCTAGTTTTACATCATTTTTTAAATAATTTTCGTAATAAACCGTGATTAAAAAGAACCGTTGATTCTCAATCGAATCTGCGGTTCTTTTTCATTTTCCATCAATTAAATGTTTCTTCGCTACTTGTCAGCCCACTTTTTTACCTGCAACTTGTTAAATAATCCTTACATCGTTAACGAATAGTTCATCATTTAGTTGAATCAGCTCAACTTTATTAACTTCAAATTTTCACAAACTATTGCGCAATCCATTCCTCTTCCACTACATGCACCATAATTAAACAACAATTCAATAGAATAAGACTTGCAAAACATAGTTATGTAGCTATATAAACGCCTGCGACCAATAAATCTTTTAAACATAACATAATGCAAAAACATTATTTAACAATGCTAAAAATGTCTCTTCAATACATGTTGATAGTAATTAACTTTTAACGAACAGTTAATTCGAAAACGCTTACAAATAGATTATTATATATATGAACTTAAAATTAAATAGAAAGAAAGTGATTTCTATGATTAAAAATAAAATATTAACAGCAACTTTAGCAGTTGGTTTAATAGCCCCTTTAGCCAATCCATTTATAGAAATTTCTAAAGCAGAAAATAAGATAGAAGATATCGGTCAAGGTGCAGAAATCATCAAAAGAACACAAGACATTACTAGCAAACGATTAGCTATAACTCAAAACATTCAATTTGATTTTGTAAAAGATAAAAAATATAACAAAGATGCCCTAGTTGTTAAGATGCAAGGCTTCATCAGCTCTAGAACAACATATTCAGACTTAAAAAAATATCCATATATTAAAAGAATGATATGGCCATTTCAATATAATATCAGTTTGAAAACGAAAGACTCTAATGTTGATTTAATCAATTATCTTCCTAAAAATAAAATTGATTCAGCAGATGTTAGTCAGAAATTAGGCTATAATATCGGCGAAAACTTCCAATCAGCGCCATCAATCGGAGGCAGTGGCTCATTCAACTACTCTAAAACAATTAGTTATAATCAAAAAAACTATGTTACTGAAGTAGAAAGTCAGAACTCTAAAGGTGTTAAATGGGGAGTGAAAGCAAATTCATTCGTTACACCGAATGGTCAAGTATCTGCATATGATCAATACTTATTTGCACAAGACCCAACTGGTCCAGCAGCAAGAGACTATTTCGTCCCAGATAATCAACTACCTCCTTTAATTCAAAGTGGCTTTAATCCATCATTTATTACAACATTGTCACACGAAAGAGGTAAAGGTGATAAAAGCGAGTTTGAAATCACTTACGGCAGAAACATGGATGCTACATATGCTTACGTGACAAGACATCGTTTAGCCGTTGATAGAAAACATGATGCTTTTAAAAACCGAAACGTTACAGTTAAATATGAAGTGAACTGGAAAACACATGAAGTAAAAATTAAAAGCATCACACCTAAGTAAACAGTTCAATCATTTTAAAAAATCCTGGGACACTTCATACTTGTCTCAGGATTTTTTAACATATTGAATCAGCCTCATAACATTAAATTATTTTATCGTACATTAAATTTAATAATAACAACTGATTTTTATAAGAATAAAGTATCGAACCATAGTAGATACACAAATAATACAAATGAAACAATTTAACTTGAAAGCTTAAATAAATATTCTCAAGTTAATAAACAATTAATTTTTAGATGGATTCATCAAAAATCGTAAAAAAGCACAATTTGTATTTTACAAACATTAATTAAAAAAGAAAGCAAGACATTCGTGCAATCGGTTACCTTAAATTGTTTACAACTGTCAACAATACCAAGGTTTTATTAACTATATTTCTCACAAAATTAGCTTTTAGCATTCCAAACAAAAAAGGTTAAATCGAACGGAATTATGGCATTTTTAACTTAATTGTAAAAAAAGTTGATAATGGTCAATTGTTAATGAACAGTTAATTATAATAACGTCCAAAATATATTATTATTTAATTAAGTTAAATAAAATTATAGAAAGAAAGTGAAACTTATGCTTAAAAATAAAATATTAGCTACAACTTTATCTGTGAGCTTACTTGCCCCTCTTGCCAATCCGTTATTAGAAAATGCTAAAGCTGCTAACGATACTGAAGACATCGGTAAAGGAAGCGATATAGAAATTATCAAAAGGACAGAAGATAAAACAAGTAATAAATGGGGCGTGACTCAAAATATTCAATTTGATTTTGTGAAGGATAAAAAATATAACAAAGATGCTTTGATATTAAAGATGCAAGGATTCATTAGCTCTAGAACAACATATTACAACTATAAAAAAACTAATCATGTTAAAGCCATGCGATGGCCATTCCAATATAACATTGGTTTGAAAACAAATGATAAATATGTTTCTTTAATTAATTATTTACCTAAAAATAAAATTGAATCTACAAACGTGAGTCAGACATTAGGATACAATATCGGTGGTAATTTCCAATCAGCCCCATCACTCGGTGGTAATGGATCATTTAACTATTCTAAATCTATTAGCTATACACAACAAAATTATGTAAGTGAAGTAGAACAACAAAACTCAAAAAGTGTTTTATGGGGCGTCAAAGCGAATTCATTCGCCACTGAATCAGGTCAAAAATCAGCCTTTGATAGCGATTTATTTGTAGGCTACAAACCTCATAGTAAAGATCCTAGAGATTATTTCGTTCCAGACAGTGAGTTACCACCTCTTGTACAAAGTGGATTTAACCCTTCATTTATCGCCACAGTATCTCATGAAAAAGGTTCAAGCGATACAAGCGAATTTGAAATTACTTACGGAAGAAACATGGATGTCACTCATGCCATTAAAAGATCAACGCATTATGGCAACAGTTATTTAGACGGACATAGAGTCCATAATGCATTTGTAAATAGAAACTATACTGTGAAATACGAGGTCAATTGGAAGACTCATGAAATCAAGGTGAAAGGACAGAATTGATATGAAAATGAATAAATTAGTCAAATCATCCGTTGCTACATCTATGGCATTATTATTACTTTCTGGTACTGCTAATGCTGAAGGTAAAATAACACCAGTCAGCGTAAAAAAAGTCGATGACAAAGTTACTTTATACAAAACAACAGCCACAGCAGATTCTGATAAATTTAAAATTTCACAGATTTTAACATTTAATTTCATCAAAGATAAAAGTTATGATAAAGATACTTTAGTACTTAAAGCTACTGGGAATATTAACTCAGGCTTTGTGAAACCTAATCCTAATGACTATGACTTTTCAAAATTATATTGGGGAGCTAAATACAATGTATCTATAAGCTCACAATCTAATGATTCAGTAAACGTCGTTGATTATGCACCAAAAAATCAAAATGAAGAGTTTCAAGTTCAAAATACTTTAGGCTATACATTTGGTGGTGACATTAGTATCTCTAATGGTTTATCTGGTGGACTTAATGGAAATACAGCTTTTTCTGAAACAATTAATTATAAACAAGAAAGTTACAGAACAACATTAAGTCGCAACACAAATTATAAAAATGTTGGCTGGGGAGTTGAAGCACATAAAATTATGAATAATGGTTGGGGACCTTATGGAAGAGATAGCTTCCACCCAACATATGGTAATGAACTCTTCTTAGCTGGCAGACAAAGCAGTGCATACGCTGGCCAAAACTTCATAGCGCAACACCAAATGCCATTATTATCTAGAAGTAACTTCAATCCAGAATTTTTAAGCGTACTATCACACAGACAAGATGGCGCTAAAAAATCTAAAATTACAGTAACTTATCAACGTGAAATGGATTTATACCAAATTCGTTGGAATGGCTTCTACTGGGCAGGCGCAAATTATAAAAACTTTAAAACTAGAACATTTAAATCAACATATGAAATTGATTGGGAAAATCACAAAGTGAAATTGTTAGATACAAAAGAAACTGAAAACAATAAATAGCTAGTAAAACACGGTCGCCAACAGTAATTGTGACGACCGTGTTTTGATTTATTATCTTAGTAAGACTGCCATTCTTTTTCTCAATGTGAGATATAAAGGAATAGCTACAATTAAAGTGAATATTACGCCTGGAATCGCGTTTAACAACACTACCCACACTGGTAAATTTAAAATAATAGATAATAGTAGCCTAGATACCAAACTGCCTAATACACTTGCTAAAACTAATGATAGTACATTTATTTTCAATAAATAAACAACTGCAATAGCTATAACTCTAAATATAATAGAAATAATCACATTAATTGGATTAAATACGCCAAATATCAGCAATAATAAGCTTGATAAAAGCCCACCTAAAAAGTACTTTTTAATTCCAAAGAAAGCTAATATCAATAATGCTGCCGGTGCAGATAATTGAAAATCTAATCCTGGTATAATGGACGGTATTTTCAAAACTGCCAAAATGGTTAAAATCGCAGCAATGACACTAATTTGAGTAATATCTTTTGATGTCATACTAAAACCCCTATACCGTTTCATAAACAACTTGCTTCGGTGTGCTTTCTAAAAATGATATGTAATGATTTAAATCAATACAATCGTCCACAAATATTATTCTGCCTCCATATCTCGTATTAACTGGTTTAATATCAAATAATCGATGGTAACCAATTTTAGCAGCGGCAAAATAACCTGTCGTATACGTTAAGTCATCGGACACGCAAAGTTCTCCTTTGACATACGGATGCGCATTGATACAACTAGCAATTGCTAAGGCATCAGTCACTCTTTCATTAAGATCACCTTTATTATTTATATCTTCAAACGAAAAATGTGTTGCCCTAATCCCCCTTTGTCCAAATGAATCTAAACGTTTACCAGATATAGCAGATAGAATAATAGCTCCTGTATAAACCGTTTCATTTTTAATATATGTCATCCCTTGATTTAGCGCTTGTTCAGTGACACCACATTCTTGTGTTAAATGTTGGAGATTTGCTTTATCATCCTCAATAATTTGTAATGCTTTTATTTGTTGAATCGGTTCCATGATTTTTTGTATTTTTATATTGAGAAAATCCGGTTGCCCATTTTCATGAAAAAAACCTTTATTATAAAACCTTTGTACCGTCTGTTCTATTTTGTCAAACTCACAAATCGTTTCAGCACCACTAATATGAACATCTTGATTGCTAGAACGCATTTTTATACTATACATGACGATCACCTCAATCT
This sequence comes from Staphylococcus sp. EG-SA-15, assembly GCF_017151895.1. Lineage (NCBI taxonomy): Bacteria > Bacillati > Bacillota > Bacilli > Caryophanales > Staphylococcaceae > Staphylococcus > Staphylococcus sp. EG-SA-15. Next base: position 17,677 of record NZ_JACVZN010000014.1, read on the forward strand.
TCTTGATGCAAAATTTCAAACAACCTATCTATATCTTGTTCAGTATGAAAATACGACAATGATATTCTTAACATTGGCTTAGTCACAGTTGGATACCTTAAATAACTTGTAAACACATGATGCTTTAATAATGTTTGATGAATGTTCTCAGCCGCTTCTATGTCATCAAACTCAATAAACTTAATCGGCGAGTTTGAACTATTATAATTAACATTGAGTGCTTTTAACTTTTGGTTAAAATATTTACTCAAACTATTTAATTTAGTGCGTCTATCATCAGCATTTATTAACTTTTCAATGTTTCTTTTTATAAAATACAAATTATAAATTGGCAAACTACTTGAGTAGATGAGTGGTCTACCGTGATTAATTAACATATCCTTCACATCATTTGAACTTAAAATCACACCCCCGTATGCACCACATGCTTTAGATAAACTAGAAGTGAGTATATCTACACCTTGATAATTCGAGTAATTCTCTATTCCAAAACTATGTGAAACATCGAGTATCAGTGTTGCGTTATATTTATGCTTTAATGAGACTAATTGACCAATATCCACAACGTCGCCATTCGTTGAAAATACACTATCAGATATGATTATTTTTGGTATATTTTGATTAGGGTATTTCTCTAACCTTTTTTCTAAATCAGCAATATCTAAATGCTTATATATCACTTTTTCTAAACCACTTAACTTAATACCGTCAATAATACTCGCATGATTTTCTTGATCTGAAAACACGACACAATTTGTATTTTTGAAAATATTAAATAACGCCAAATTAGCATCATAACCACTATTTAAGATAGTACATGCACTATATCCGAGCCAACCTGCTAACATTGTTTCAATTTCTTCATAAGCTGTCGAACTTCCACTAATTAATCTTGAACTTGATAAGTGATAACTATACTTCCGCATAAATCTTTCGAAATCATCCTTATCAAACGCTATTTGACCTAATCCTAAATAATCATTAGATGTATAGTTCGTACATCTCTTATTTTCTACTTCAATATACTGTCTATCTATATACCCTACCGATTTAAGCGACCGATATAACCCTTTCTGTTGTAATAAATCAATTTGCTCTTGAAACTTCATTCTTGTTTTCCTTATTTTCACAAGTGTCATAATCAATTTCAAAGCCTAAATCATTAATCATATCGTAGTCTAATTGGTTCGGTTGCCCACCAGTAATTAGATAATCACCGACAAATATTGAATTCGCCGCTTTTAATGCTAATGGCTGTAACGAACGTAAGTTGACCTCTCTTCCTCCAGCAATACGAATTTCTTTCGTAGGATTGATTAATCGGAATAATGCTACGATTCTTAAACATTTCATTGGTGTTAAATCATCCATGCTTCCAAACTTTGTGCCTTTGATTGGATGCAAAAAATTAATCGGAATACTGTCGGCATCCATTTCTTTTAAAGCAAATGCCATATCAACAATATCTTGATTAGATTCTCCCATACCACAAATCACGCCAGAACATGGTGATATATTATTCGCTTTCATTAGTTCTATCGTATCTGTTCTATCTTTATAACTATGCGTTGTCACGACGTTATCATGGTAATTTTCACTTGTATTAATATTGTGGTTATATCTGTCTACACCAGCTGACTTAAGTTTCTTAGCTTGTTCGTCATTCGTTAATCCTAAACATGCACAGATTTTTAGTTGCGGGTGTTGAGATTTAATCGTTCTTACAGTATTACTAATATGATCAACTTCTTTATCGCTCGGTCCTCTACCACTCATAACAATACAATATGTTCCAATATGATTATCATGTGCCACCTTTGCTCCATCGATAATTTGTTCCTCTGGAATTAAAGCATATCGCTGTTTTTGTTTAATATCTCGTGATTGTCCACAGTACCCACAATTTTCAGGACATATACCACTTTTAGCATTTAAAATCATGTTTAATTTTACTTTTTTACCAAAATAATGTTTTCTTAAAATGTACGCCTCATTTAATAAATCTAAGGTATCAATATTAGTATCCTCATAAATTTTCAATACAGTCTCTTTTGTTAATTGTTCCCCTTGTAATATGCGTTTAGCCAAATTCATATTAACACTTCCTATCTAAAATGTTATGTACTGCCTTTTTAAAAATACGTACCATCGTTTTCACTTCTTTATTTGACATACTTAACACTGGCACAAACGTAATGACATTTTCTAAATTTCTAATCATTAGCCCGTTTTCTTTACAATTACGTACAATACGTTCAACTTTTTCAATTTCTAACGGCGTTTTACTATCTTTATCTGTAACTAATTCAACTCCAAACATTAAGCCTCGTCCTCTTACATCACCAACATTTCGATGACGCTTCAGCGCATGTAACTGTTTCTCAAGTGTTGATGATGTCGTTTCAATATGTGACAATAACTTACGTTTTTCATAAAGTCTTATATTTTCTAATGCAACCGTACAAACGATTTGATTTCCGGTGTATGTATGACCATGGAAAAAGGTATTCACACCATGCGAATCACTTAAAAATGCATTGTATATTTTTTTAGATGTCAATGTAGCTGCAAGTGGTAAGTAGCCACCAGTAATCGCCTTACCTAAACACATAATATCCGGTTGAACATCTTCATGATTGCATGCAAACATCTTTCCAGTTCTCCCAAAACCAACTGCTACCTCATCACAAATTAATAAGACATCGTATTTTTTGCACAATTTCTCGACTTCTTTCAAAAAGCCTTTAGGATGAACAAACAAGCCTGTCGCACCTTGAATCAACGGTTCCAATATAAACCCTGCGATTTCATCATTTCTTTCAATTAGAATTTGCTCTATATTCGTTAAAATAGCTGTCATCATTTCATTTTCAGTATCGTAATTACTGCGATAGAAAGATGGGCTTTCTACTTGAATATTCTCAAATATTAAGTCTTTAAATATTTTATGAAAGGTCTTGATACCACCAACACTTACCGCACCAATCGTATCCCCATGATAACCGTGATTTAGCGTTATAAACTTGTTTTTCTTGGCATATTTTTCTCTATCAATATTTTTCCAATACTGATATGCCATCTTTATTGCGATTTCAACAGACGCACTGCCTGTATCAGAATAAAATACTTTTCTTAGATTACTTGGCGTGATTTCGATTAATTTTTCCGCAAGTTCTATTGACGGAATATTTGATGATCCTAGCAGCGTAGAATGGGCAATTTTATTGAGTTGCTTTTTAATTACCTTATTCAAGTATTTGTTATTATGACCATGCACATTGACCCACAACGATGCATAACCATCTAAATATTTATTGCCATTCGTATCGTAAAGGTAACTACCCTTTCCTTTTTCAATGATGATTGCTTCTTCTTTGCTATATACACCCATTTGTGTAAATGGATGCCAAACATATTCTGAGTCTTTTTGTTTAAGTTGTTGTGTGTAATTCATTTTTAACTCCTATTAATTGTTTTAAAAATGCTTCTGAGAAATTTTCATACGTGGCATGTTCTTCAAATGTATAGACTGTTTTATTTGTTAATTTTCCAATCGTAATTTGATTGTCTTTTTCAATATAGCTGTCTGTATAGCGATTCATTATTAAAAAATTACTCGCCGATACATTCTGATTAACATAATCTTGGTGAACAATGGCATCGCTAATAGCACCTAATTTTGATGGCAACACACTGATGACACAATCTGCACAATCATTGATTAGATCTTTAGTCATGTAGAAATCATCTGTACCTTCATATATTGGTACGGCAATTCCCCCAGCACCCTCAATTAAGATAAAATCAAATTCCTTATCTAAAACTTTTACCTTATCTAATACACGCTGCTTATTTAGAAAAATTTGATCTGTCATTTTAAATGCAAGGTGTGGTGATACAGGTTGCTTAAAAGTATAAAGTGACGTTATGTCATAGCTTAAATCACATTCATTTTTAAATACTTCTAAATCTGGAAACGTCCCGTCTTGGCGTTCCTCAGTTTGAAATGGTTTAAAAATACAAACTCGATGACCACGTGTTTTCAAAGCATGGTATAAATGCTTTGTAACATAGGTTTTGCCTACATCAGTATTCGTACTTGTAATAAAAATCCTCATAAAAAATAAGCACCTCAATCCGAATGTAAACTTTTATAATTAATAAGTTTACATTTAAGGCGCATGTTTTTCAAGAAAACATGAATTTAAACTTCTCAGTATAACTATAAATTTTGGCAAAATTTTGACCTTGCTATTGAAATGACTAAGACTTCTTAAGGAATTCGGGCAGATATAAACAGCGATTCGATAAAATATGTCAGTTAAAATTAATAATTGCATTATTTCTTAATAAAAAGACATCCTAGCTTTACCATCTTGTGAAACAATCCATTAATTGTAATATTACGTTGAGCGCCTTGTTCATCAATGCTATAATTAGTTACATAATAAATTGAACATCTAAATACACCAAATCCCCTCACTATTGCCCTAGTGAGGGGATTTATTTTGCTGTTGATTATCTATCACCCTTTTTATTTCCAAATTCTGATTCCATATTAAACTATTATTTATAATTTCCAGCCTGCTGATTTACTTTTTATTCTTATAAAGTCTTGATACATTCCTGGTTTTCGAATTAATTCATCATGACTACCTTTTTGAATTATTTCACCTTCATTGAGCACTATAATCTGATCTGCATTTTTAATAGTTTCAACTTTATGTGCAATTGTAATTACTGTTTTGCCTTTACTTAATTCATTAATTGCCGTTTGAATCAGCTGTTCATTTTCAGGGTCAATACTTGCAGTTGCTTCATCTAAAATAATTATTGGTGCATCTTTTAATATCGCCCTAGCAATAGAAATCCTTTGCTTTTCTCCACCAGATAAATTACTACCTTTTTCATTTAGCATTGTTTGATATCCCTCAGGTAATGACATGATGAAGTCGTGGCAACATGCTTGCTTCGCTGCACGAATAATTTCTTCTTTCGTTGCACCTGGATTGCCAAACAATATGTTATTTTCAATCGTATCATTAAATAAATACACCTTTTGAAATACTGCACTAATTTTCGACATTAACGTACTTAATGTCATATCTTTAATATCAACACCATCGATGCGAATATTTCCATCATCGATATCATAAAAGCGCAAGAGTAAGTGACATAATGTAGATTTCCCACTTCCTGAAGGTCCAATTATTGCTGTTGATGTTTGTGTAGGTATCTCAAAATTCACATTCTTTATCACTTGTTTATCATCATATGAAAAATTCACGTTTTGAAAAGCGATATTTTCATTTTTAATCGTCAAATTTTTTCCATTCTCATCCAGTTCTGGAGCATTTTTTATCTTTTCAATATCATCTATCGTCATATCTATCATTTCAAGTACGTGTGCAGCACTATTAATATTTTCAACACTATCAAATATCACAAATGAAAAAATTGAAATCATAATAAGGGTAGGTAAATCAATACTATGATTCATATATAATAAGCATGCAACTAATACAATCATTATTGAAACAACTTTTAAACTAAGTAAATGCAATAAATTGAATGGGATATATTGCATTTCTATTTTTGTATTTATACGTTTACTTTCATTGACTGCTTGGTTAAAACTTTTAAGACTCGTATTTTCTTTCGCGAATGATTTTATTACTTGAATACCACGAATAACCTCCAATACCTTTTCCACTAATTGGTTTTGTACATTATGATACGCTGGCGCATTTTGTCGACTCTTTCTTTCTAATAATTGAATCGCAAAAAATGATAGTAATACGCCAATGCATGCTAATAATGATACTTGCCACGAAACTACAAGTAGAGACAATATGAGTACTGTAATTAATATGTATCCATTAACAACAACGTCCACCATTTTCATAGCAAAGTTTTCTAAAAAGGTTAAATCTGTTGTTACTATTGTTGTTAACTCATTTGAATGATGCGAATTAAAATAACCTAACCTTACATTTTTCAATTTATCCCCTATATCTAAACGTTCTTTCGCACTCATTTCATAAGCGATGCTCTCATGGCTTTTGCTTTTGAAATATGCTGTAATAAATCGTCCAATCACTAATAAAACCATGATAATTACAACATTCAATATATCTTTCATATAAATAGGTTTATGAGATAGCACATTATTAAATATTTTTGCAGCTAAAAAGATAGGTAACGCAATAAAAATAGCATTTAAAAATGACATGCTAAATCCTAAAATCATTCTTGCTTTATATGGTCTTATCCAGTTTAAAATTTTAAATGTAATTTGAAACATATTTGACCTCCTTTTCTCATTAGTTTAATTATGTCCAGTATTGATTCCCCAATCTTTTGTATGCATATGCATATCCCACATATTTTTGTAATGAGCTTCTAATTTTAGCAACAATTGATGTGAGCCTTTCTCCAAAATTTGTTGTTTACCTAAAACAATAATTTGATCTGCATGTTGAATCGTAGATAACCGATGTGCAATAACAATCAATGTTTTATCCTGCGTCAACACATTTAATGCTTCTTGAATTTTTTGTTCGTTGTCTGGATCAACGTAAGCAGTCGCTTCATCTAATACAATGATAGGCGCATCTTTTAATATCATTCTTGCAATAGTGACTCGTTGTTTTTCACCACCAGACAATTTATCTCCCACTGTACCAACATTCGTATCATATCCATCTGGCAACTTTTCAATAAATTCATGACATTGTGCTAACTTGGCAGCTTTTTCAACTGCCTCATCCGTAGCTTCTGGATTGCCAAGTTTAATATTTTCTTTAAAAGTAAGATTTAATAAAAAGTTATCTTGTCCAACAAAACCAACTAAATCGTTAAGTTGTTTCGATTCAATATCTTTTATATTTATACCGCCAATCGTAATTTCACCTGAAGTCACATCCCAGTATCGTGATATAAGCTTGGCAATGGTTGACTTACCGCTACCAGATGCCCCGACGATAGCTGTGAAATTATTTTCTGGTACTGTAAATGATAAATGCTTAAAGACCAGATCGTCCTTATCTTTGTTATATGAAAATCCAACATTATTAAAAGCAATTTCATAATGTTGAGGCTTCTTAAATTTTGTTGACAATACTAACTCTTCTAGACTTAATATTTGATTCACTTCAGTTAATGCGTATTGTATAGACTTTAAATGATTTACATAATTAGTAAAATTCTTAATCGGTGCTACTACACCTAAAGATAATACGATGCATAGGAAAAATTCCGCATAGTTTAATTGGTTGATAGATATCAAATACATGCCGACCGGTAAAATCCCTAAAAATGTTGAAGGTAATACACTAGCTCCTAAATTCATATACCCCCATGTATTTTTAAACCAATTCAAAGTGTGAATCTTATAATTATCTACTGCATCTTTATATTTTTTATATGAACTTTGAGATTGATTAAATGTTTTAATTACCTCAATGCCTTCGATAAACTCTACAATCGCGCTATTCATATAATTATTCGATTTCATTTGTTCAGCATATGTCTCATTAAATCCAGACATAACTTTTTTAAAAGCGAAAATTGAAATTGGTATCGTTACTAATAAGGCACTAGCCATACGCCAATCAATGAGCATTATGTATAAAAAGATAGCAGCTGACAAAAGTAAGTTTCCTATAACTTCAGGAATCATATGTGCTAAAGGTAATTCTATTGTTTCAACCTTATCGACAAATATATTTTTTAATTCACCTATTTTCTTAGATTCCACTACGCCTAAAGGGAGACGCATTAATTTTTGAGCTAATTTTTTACGAATTTCAGATAAAATTTCATATGCCGTAATATGTGATAGCATCGTTGACGCTCCAAAACAACACACTTGTGAAATATAAGCGATTAAAGCAATAAAGATATAAACCATAATCGAATTAATCGTATATGTATTGTTAATCATCATTAAAATAATTTTAAATACTGCCCAATAAGGAACTAATCCAGAAAAGACACTGATGATAGACAACAAAATTGATAACATAATTTTCCATTTACTATCAGAAGCAAATCCGCTGAGTATCTTTATCCAATTTGTCTGATTGTTCATCGTATATGTAACTCCTTTCAATTAATAATCTAAATTAAGCCGCTTATATTATTTATTTCACTGGATGATATACATAATATAAATTTGTTATTTGTTAAAAATTAATACTTATTACAAGTACATCATATATTAGTTGATAACGATTATCAATGTCGCGTGGATTTGTGACACATTTCTTTTAAAAATTCACAAGGTTATGGGGCAGAAATGATAAAGAGCCACTAATGATTTATTATGTAATGATTCTTTATCCTTAGCCACAGCTAATATGTACTTAAAAATAGGAATACATGAGTAAAACTCTATGTTGGGACTCCGCCAACTTGCACATTATTGTAAGCTGACTTTCCGCCAGCTACTGTGTTGGGGCCCCGCCAACTTGCATTGTCTGTAGAAACTGTGGATCCAAATTCTCTATGTTGGGTCCCTGAGTATAGCCTTGTAGAGTCTAGTACATTGATTTGTATCCCAATGTCCCTATAATTGATTATTCGCTTTATCTAATGATCCTATGACTCAACTATTAAATCATTTTTCGAAATACTTAATTCTAATATAATTAAATTCATTTATTGTAATATTACAAAATACATTGCACACCTTGTTTATCAATGCTATAATTAATTACATAATAAATTGAACATCTAAATACACCAAATCCCCTCACTACTGCCATAGTGAGGGGATTTATTTAGGTGTTGGTTATTTGTCACCTTTTTTATTGTTGCGCGTTCGTAACCAATGTGCAAAAAACGCAACAAGACAGCCGCTTAAAGCTGAAGTCATGATGTTAATTAATAAATTGAACATCCATCATACACCTCCTCTCTGCGTTAAAGTAACGCCCGAGATGTTAGGCGACCATTATATTATATCATTTATTTATTATATTTCACGCAATATTAAAGTTCGAATAAAGCGTTTTTTAGTGGTTTACGCTACTTTAATTACTATCTTTTAAAATCCATTTAGATAATACAAATGTGATGGGTATCGTAATCACTAAACCTGCAAATGGCGCAATTTCCGCTGGCAAATTTAGCCAGGATACAAAAACATATAATAAAACTGTTTGTAAGCTTACGTTGACAATCTGCGTAATTGGAAAACTAATGAATTTTCTCCAAGTAGGTTTTACCCTGTAAACAAAATAACAATTCAAATAATACGAAATCATAAAAGCGACTAGAAATCCGGTAATATGACTAATCATATATTCAATGTGTAATAATTTTAACAGCAATAAATAGACAACATAATAATTTAACGTATTAATGCCGCCAACAATGATAAATTTTAAAATTTCAGCATGCGTTTGTGTTAGTTTCATATGTGTAACTCCTCAACATCAAAATATATGTATAGCTACGTTCTCCAACATACTCGAATATGCGAGCCAATCCGCTTCACTTCAAATTTACTTATTTCAACCTTTATACCCTTTCACAGCAAATTTAGTCTCTTTCCTCTCATCCTTATACGCCATTATAATGTAACTGATTTATCGCGTGACTCATTAGCACTATAGAGATTACTTTAGTTCACTAGTAATTTTATATACAATAAGAGCGACAACAGTAATGAGAGGATGTCTACTATGCAATTACAAAAAATTGTCATCGCTCCTGACTCATTTAAGGAAAGTATGACCGCACAGCAAGTTGGCAATATTATAAAACAGGCATTTACTAATGTTTATGGGAATACCCTTCATTATGATATCATTCCGATGGCTGATGGTGGTGAAGGTACCACAGATGCTTTAATGCATGCAACAGGTGCCACTAAGTATACAGTCATCGTTAATGACCCTTTAATGCGACCTATTGAAGCATGTTATGCACGCGCAGACGAACAACAAATTGCAATTATTGAAATGGCGGCAGCGTCAGGTTTGGATTTATTAGAAAAAGAGGAACGTAATCCTTTATACACATCATCATATGGTACCGGTGAACTAATTAAAGATGCATTAAATCATGGTGCTAAGACCATTATTTTAGGGATTGGTGGCAGTGCAACAAATGATGGTGGTACAGGTATGCTAAGTGCACTAGGCGTAAAGTTTACTGATGTAAACGGGGACTTATTACAAATGAATGGTGCTAATCTTGCTCACATTGCACAAATCGATATAACCAATCTAGATTCGCGATTAAAAGAGGTGACCTTTAAAGTGGCCTGTGATGTTTCAAATCCTTTATTGGGTGAAAATGGTGCTACCTATATTTATGGTCCTCAAAAAGGCGCTGATGCAAAGATGATACCAAAGTTGGATTTCGCAATGTCGCATTATCATGATAAGATAAAAATGTGCACAGGAAAGTCCGTTAATCAAATACCAGGTTCTGGTGCAGCTGGCGGTATGGGCGCAGCATTATTAGCGTTTTGTGAGACAACTTTAACAAAAGGTATTGATGTCGTCTTTGACATTACAGATTTTCATCAAAGAATTAAAGATGCAGACCTCGTTATTACTGGAGAAGGACGCATGGATTATCAGACCATCTTTGGTAAAACACCCGTAGGCGTTGCGTTAGCTGCAAAACAATATCATATTCCTGTCATCGCGATTTGTGGCAGTCTAGGCGAAAATTATCAACATGTTTACGATTTCGGTATTGATAGTGCCTATTCTATAATCTCTTCACCTAGCACTTTAGAAGATGTCCTACAAAATAGCGAACAAAATTTATTAAACACTGCAACTGACATTGCTCGTATTCTGAAATTACAATAATGTCAAAGTAAATCATCAGCTTTATTATTTGCAGTTAAAACTTGAATGAGGTGAAACCCATGAAAAGAACTGATAAATACCGTGATTCATATCAATACGACAATCAAAACCAAAATCATCGTCGTCAATCTGAAGACGCATCGTATAGACAACAATATGCTAAAGGCGATCCTGAAGAACACCCGGAACGATACTATAATGGTAGAGATTATCGAAGAGAACAAATTCTTGAAGAAGAAAACGAGAAATCCCGCCGTTCAAAAAAATGGTTATATATCATTATTGCCATTCTCTTAATTATTGTCGCTATTTTTGTCACACGCGCCTTACTTAACAATGATAGCGATAAAGTTAGTAATGACCCTAAAGTCTCTCAAAATTATAAAAAACAAGTTGAAAATCAAGACGGCCAAATTAACCAGCAAGTAGATAATGCTAAAGAAAATATTAAAAACAACCAAAAAACTGATGACATTATTAAAAATTTACAAAATCAAATCGACAACTTGAAGCAGCAAGAACAAAACAAAGCTGATTCTAAGCTAACTCAATTTTATCAAGACCAAATCAACAAATTGACAGAGGCAAATAATGCACTTAAAAACAATGCAAGCCAAGGTAAAATTGAAAGCATGTTAAATGATATTAATACAAAATTCGACAGTATTAAATCTAAATTAGAAAGCTTATTTAAAGATGACAATGGTGGCGCTAATTAATTATTACACCTGCTTTGATGATAAACATTAATTCCCTATACTTTATCTGTATCACTACGTTATTCGTGATGATGCATTAAGAGTATAGGGATTTTTTATATAAACTTGTATTCTAACTACATACAAATACACACAAAACGTATATAATTTATATAATTATATCATTTAAAGGAGTCTGATCATGCAATCAACGAAAACCAAAACGAAGCATTTTTCATTTTTATTGCTAATTACGTTAGGCGTCATGACCGCTTTTGGCCCACTAACTATAGATATGTACGTACCATCATTACCTAAAGTGCAAGGTGATTTTGGTTCTACTACATCAGAAATTCAATTAACATTATCATTCACAATGATTGGTCTTGCACTAGGCCAATTTATCTTTGGACCTTTATCCGATGCTTTTGGTCGCAAACGGATTGCTGTATCCATTTTGATCATTTTCATTTTGGTATCAGGTTTGTCTATGTTTGTTGATCAATTGCCATTATTCTTAACTTTACGATTTATTCAAGGTTTAACTGGTGGTGGCGTCATCGTGATTGCAAAAGCCTCTGCTGGTGATAAATTTAGTGGCAACGCACTCGCTAAATTTTTAGCATCTTTAATGGTAGTTAATGGCATCATCACTATTCTTGCACCATTAGCCGGTGGATTAGCTTTATCCGTAGCAACATGGCGTTCTATTTTCACAATTTTAACTATTGTGGCACTCATCATTTTAATTGGCGTCGCTTCTCAATTACCTAAAACATCTAAAGATGAATTAAAGCAGGTGAATTTTAGTAGCGTCATTAAAGATTTTGGAAGTCTTTTGAAAAAACCAGCATTTATTATTCCAATGCTATTACAAGGTTTAACTTATGTAATGCTATTTAGTTATTCATCTGCATCGCCATTTATTACTCAAAAATTGTATAATATGACACCCCAACAATTTAGTATCATGTTTGCTGTTAACGGTGTAGGTTTAATCATTGTCAGTCAAGTCGTTGCTTTATTAGTAGAAAAATTACATCGCCACATATTATTAATCATTTTAACTATTATACAAGTGGTAGGTGTTGCTTTAATTATCCTGACACTTACATTCCATTTACCACTTTGGGTCTTACTCATCGCATTCTTCTTAAATGTGTGTCCTGTGACGTCAATTGGACCGCTTGGTTTCACAATGGCTATGGAAGAACGAACAGGTGGCAGTGGTAACGCATCAAGTTTACTTGGCTTATTCCAATTTATCTTAGGTGGCGCTGTTGCACCATTAGTTGGCTTAAAAGGCGAATTTAATACATCACCATATATGATTATTATCTTCATTACAGCCATTCTATTAGTCAGTCTACAAATCATTTACTTTAAAATGATTAAAAAGCAACATGTCGCATAACACTTCAACATAATTAGAACCCTAGCAAAGATATCTATCTTTGTCAGGGTTCTTCTTTATGAATTATGAGATCGAATCTTCAACTAAAATTACGCCTTCATAGCAAGGACATTTCTATTCAATCACCCTTTAACAGGCATCCAAATTTCTGTAATATATTTTTCACTTGTAGTATCACCATCCTGATACAACTCAAAAAATGGTGCTGATTTTACCGTATCTGCTTGATATTGATGTATGTAGTGATGAACCTCTTCCATTTTTTGTTGAACTGCTTTAGGTACTGCGCCCTGTGCTTCAAATACCATATACTTTGAACTTGCTAATGTTATGACATCATATTTTTCAATATCAGCACTATTATCTCCGGTAACTGCAATCATATATGACATCTTGCCGTCTAATTCAGGTATACATAAGCCAAGTATCCCGGCTAAATCACCATTATTTTTTAACTGTAAATCCGCAATTACTCCCTCTTGATAACATCTTTGCCAAAACCCTGCTATATGTTGCTGAGCCTGTCGTCCATTTTCATACGTTTCTTTAATACCTACTAACGTTAACGACGCAAGTTGTTGTAATTGATATTCCATTTTATCACTCCATTAATTTTATTCACTCATGTAAAACATATGTTTAGGACATTTTGCATTGACGCTATATAATTATATTAAATATTTATTGAATCAATGCGAGGACTATATTATGAACCGAAAAATATTACCAGTTAAACCTATCAGTCAGCTATTTCCTATCCCTATGGTCATGGGGTGTGAAGGTGTTTCCGCAGCCATGATGTTGCAATACAATAACCAACATATCCCTGCTACAGAAATTATGAGACATTGGCCGACACATCCGAACAATCCACATAAAGGTTATGTTGGACATCACTTATTCATTAAGCTTGGCAATTATCATCAAACGATATTTCCAGAAGCATATGTACCATTTTTACAAAAATACAATCCTAATATCGTAGACGGCACTGGTAAATCCTTAGAAGATCTTAAAGGTATTATCGATCAAGGTCAACCTGTGTTAATATACCATACTAATCTTGGTTCTAAACCATTACTACGTGTTTTCCGCTTTGATAACAAGCCAGCGAAACAAGTTTCAAATATTCACGTAACGTTACTCATTGGGTACGATGATTACTATTACTATTATATCGATCCACTTTGGAGTCATATTCGTCGTGGCCTAGTTTTACCTGCCATCATTCCAAATCGCAAACAAATTATTAAAATTCGTAAAGAGAAAATGGAATACAGCTTTAATTCACCAGGAAGAAAGTGCATTTATGTGCAACCACATTCATATACAATTGAAAATCAACAACAAAATAAACACACGTAAGTAAACACATTACTCGCGTGTGTAAAACATAAAATGCGCAAACTGGGTCAGGTTTGCGCATTTTAAATTTCTATTATTTGTATCGTCTCATTTATTTCCTGGTAAATATCTTCTGAACGCCATTGTCTTGGATAGCCTAGACACGGACAGAGATAACATCTGCCATCATCCATCACACTTTTACGAAAATGAACATGGCCCATAATACTATATGGTATATCGAACATCGCATACAAAGGATTGAAATCACTTGTCCCAATAAATGCATTATAAAAATCGAATATACGATGTGGCATAGGAACAATGAAATCAGGGTGCGTCACAACATGTGTGACTAAAATCACTCGTCTATTTCCTACTTCTAATATATCTTTCTTCACTTGTTCAGCCGCTATTTTAGATAAATTTTGATCTGATATGCCCCAAGATATTCGTTCTTTATCTTGCCAAGTCGCACCATAATGTTTTCCTCTTTGTAACTCAGCTAATGAAAATCGTTGTGCTGCAAAGCTATAATCATACCAACCTGTATGTCCTATTATTGCCCATTCTTCATTTACTATAAATGGTTTTCCTACCAAGCACTGTGACATACTCTTATAATTATTCCAAATGTCTTGCGTAGTCATACTTTCAACTTCCCATAAATCATGGTTTCCAGGAACAAATTTCACAGGTATATCTAATTGTTTTGTCAATTGCGTTATAAATTGGTGCGTCAATTGATAATGATTTGAGATATCTCCCGCAATCAACAATATATCCAATTTCTTATACTTAACTATTTCAACCAATGCCTCTAAGTAATCTTCGGATGTTTTTTTATTATGACGATCAATATGCAAATCGGCGATTGTCCCTATCTTCATACCCATACCTTCTTTACTCAAATTAAAATGTTATTTATTATGCCATAGCTTATCTAATATATATAGTTAACTGCTTCATTTAGATGATTATTTTATATTTTTGCATAAAAACTTATATCTTTTCAAAAAATCGATAAGTTTTAGTTATCATACCCTTGCCTATCAAATGTTTTTTCTTATATTTAAAAAAATAATTGCTTTATTAAATGGATTTCTTTAGTATTTATAATTAAGAAAACGCTTACACACAACTTTTTTATTTGCTTTATCCTGAGGAGGAAAATTATGGCAAGAAAATTGCATAGAGAGTTGAATAACAGACACATCCAATTGATAGCAATTGGGGGCGCAATTGGAACTGGGTTATTCCTAGGATCAGGTCAAACAATATCTTTAACTGGTCCATCACTGTTATTCACATACATGATTATTGGGGTTGTACTATTCGCTTTTATGCGCGCATTAGGCGAATTGTTGTTGAGCAATACAAGATTTAATTCATTTGTTGATATTGCAAATGAATATTTAGGCCCTTTTGGTGGCTTTGTCATTGGCTGGACTTACTGGTTATGTTGGATTGTATCAAGTATGTCAGACCTAACTGCGATGGGACAATACTTTGCATTTTGGTATCCACAAGTCCCAAATTGGATTACCGTGCTATTTATTGTTTTAATCTTGATTAGCTTCAACTTATTAGGTGCCAGATTATTTGGTGAACTGGAGTTTTGGTTCTCTATTATTAAAGTTGTCACAATTATTGCGATGGTTATCGTTGGTCTTGTATTAATCTTTTTCTCATTTAAAACACATTATGGACATGCATCATTCACAAACTTAATCAGTCACGGTGGCATGTTCCCTGGTGGAACATTTGGTTTCTTAATGTCATTCCAAATTGCTGTATATTCATTCATTGGTATTGAACTTATAGGTGTAACTGCTGGTGAAACGAAAGATCCTGAAAAAACCTTACCGAAAGCAATTAATAATGTACCTATCCGTATTTTATTATTCTATATCGGTGGTCTATTAGTAATTATGTCAGTCATACCTTGGAATGATATCGATCCAAATAGTAGCCCTTTCGTTAAACTCTTTACATTAATCGGCGTACCATTTGCAGCAGGTGTCGTTAACTTTGTCGTGCTAACTGCCGCGGCCTCTGCTACAAATAGTGGTATCTATTCGAATAGTCGTATCTTATTCGGACTGTCACAACAAGGGTTAGGTCCTAAAGTTTTAAATAAAACGAATAGTCATGGCGTGCCTTATTTATCAATGTTAGTTTCATCAATTGCATTACTTATAGCAGCCTTGTTAAACTACATTTTCCCTAATGCAATTCAACTATTCATATACGTTACAACGTTATCAACTGTGTTGTTTTTAGTTGTTTGGGCAATGATTATTGTTGCTTATCTAATGTATTTGAAAAAGCATCCTGAGGCACATAAAAACAGTAAATTTAAGTTGATTGGTGGTAAGCCTATTGCTTACATTATTCTAGCGTTCTTCTTCTTTGTATTCATTTTATTATTCTTTAGTGACGAAACAAGAGCAGCTATTTATATTTCGCCATTCTGGTTTATATTTTTATTTTTCTTTTATAAAAAATACAAAACGAATGCTGAAAAGCTCGCGTATGAACAACGACAAAATGACAGCGGTCATTTCAGATATGACAATCAATAATTTAAACATCTCGCTCTAGTATCAGTTCAACCGATACTAGAGTTTTTTGAAAATAACTTCATTTTATCAATATATCTATGTCATTATGCCTTAAAAGTGATAAAATATTAACTATTAAAATTTTGAGGAGTATTGTATGGCACTATTAGAAGCATTTTTAATTTTTATTTTTGCTGTGATTATTAGTTCGGTTATCAATAATCGATTCCCGCAAATTCCTACTGCCTTTATTCAAATTGCATTAGGTGTCGTTATTTTCATTATTCCAATACAAGTTGATTTCCAATTCAATTCTGAAGTATTTATGTTTGCTGTTATCGCGCCACTACTTTTTGTGGAAGGTACCCACGTCTCTCGAACAAAATTATTAGAATATCGTAAACCTATACTATTAATGTCAATGGCACTAGTGTTTGCAACTGTAGTCGGTGTTGGCTATTTTATACATTGGATTTGGCCTGCCTTACCAATGCCAGCCGCTTTTGCAATAGCAGCAATTTTATGTCCTACTGATGCAGTAGCAGTATCTGCTATTACACGCGGAAAATTATTACCTAAAGGTTCTATGACGATTTTAGAAGGTGAATCTTTACTCAATGATGCAGCAGGTATCATTTCATTTAAAATTGCTGTTACTGCATTAGTAACTGGTACCTTTTCATTATTCCAAGCTGTTGAACAATTTATCATTTCAACAATACTAGGTGTACTTATTGGTGCAATTATTGGATTCGTTGTCGTTAGAATACGTATAGACTTAACCGCTAATAAAGGTTTAAAAGATAACAATACCTTAACTTTTATTCAATTATTAACTCCTTTTGTCGTATACTTTTTAGCAGAAGAAGTTCATGCTTCAGGTATCATTGCAGTTGTAATCGCAGGTCTAATCCATGGTTTAGAACGCGACCGTTTAATTAGAGCACAAACGGAACTACAAATGAATTACCATCAAATTTGGAACACATTTAGTTATGCCTTAAATGGTTTTGTATTTGTTGTATTAGGTTTTATGATTCCTACTGTAGTCATAGATATTTTCCAAACAGAGCCGGACAACTTTTCATTTTTAATATTGATCACTATATTAATCGCTATTGCAATTTATGCATGTCGATTTGTTTGGGTTTATTTCTGGTACAAAGATTTTTATTTCCCGAAAAATATACAATCTTATCTAGACGAGGAACATGATTCACATGAAACACCACCTTCTCGTGTGCGTTACGCATTTATTATGACCATGTGTGGTATTCACGGTACAATTTCACTTTCAATGGCACTTACATTACCATTTATCATTACAAAAGGACAAGCATTCGAATACCGTAATGATTTATTGTTTATTGCATCTTTCATGGTATTAATTAGTTTAATCTTAGCGCAAATTGTTTTACCTTTAATTACACCATCTGCCGAAGATACTACTTTTAAAGGTATGACTTATCAATCTGCCAAAATTTTCATTGTTCAAAAAGTGATCCAGCATTTTAAAAACGAAAGTAAAAAAGACAAAAACGATACAAATTATCGCCCAGTTTTAAACCAATACTATGGAGAATTATTATTTTTATTAAATTCAGAACCTGATAATCAAAATACAAAAGAACTCAAACGTTTAGAAGATATTGCAAAAGTAATCGAAACATCTACACTTGAGCGTTTAATTGATAAAGGTAAGGCAACATATCAGGATATTAATAATTACCGCAATATTGTCGAATTAACAGAGACACACCGTACTGCTTCATTTGTTGAAAAATTTGCAAACTTCTTCAAGATGTTATGGCTTAGACTTAAAGCGATGAAGCACTACAAAGCCTTAAATAAAGAATCTAAGAAGCAAGAATTTGAAAATTCATTCAAAGATGTTCAAAAAATTATGCGTATTGTGAATCACAATATTATTTTACGCTTAAAAGAAGAACAAAATAGTACAAATGTACTTGAAGTTAGCTTAGTCATTAATCATTACTATGATATGAGTCGCTCATTAAAGTGGCGTGCACAACGTCGAAAAGAACGTCAAGAAAACAGCAATCAAATCATACCGCAAGCTATGTTCCATAACCACAAATTGGAAGCATTGTACTTACAACGTCATCTTTTAGATGAATTAATTCGCAAAAATAAAATCAACAATATCGTTGCAGCTCAAATTCGAGAAAATATCAATTACAACGAAATTGTCTTGTCTTTACAGTCCAAACATTAAGCAAGACATAACAACACCCCCGTACATATGAGACAAAGTCATTACCATCTCATATGTACGGGGTTTTTATATTCAACATCAAAAAATCGGATTGATGAAAAGTAAATAACCTTTCATCAATCCGATTGATTATAGAATCTATTTTTTAAGTTTAAATGGAATTGTACATACGTTAACATTCTTTTGATAAATTAAATACAATTTCATACGCAAACTAGTTTGATTGTGTAATAAATTATGCCAACGTTTCTTAGTAATAAATTCTGGTATCACTACTGTAATCATATAGTTTTGATCGTTGGCTTTACGATTAATCTTATCGATAAAACGTGAAATTGGTCGTATAATACTGCGATATTCCGAGTGTAAAATAACTAATCTTACATCTGGGAAATGACGCTTCCATTTCTCTTGGAATGCTTTTTCATCTTCATCTCCAAATGATACATGTACCGCAATGACATCATTATTTGCAAGCATTTGTGCGTAATAAATAGACTTATCAACTGCAGTTGTAATGCTTGTTATCGGCACAATTGCTAAATTACGATCTACTACTTCTACATTATGAACATCAATGTCAGAACGTAATTGTTCTGCGATATCTCGATAATGTTTGTTAATTTTCAAGAAGAAAATCACCACGAACGGCAAGAAAATAAGTATCGGCCATACTTGGCTAAATTTAGTTATGAGTAAAATCATAAAAACAATAAATGTCACGATACCACCAAGTAAGTTCACAGACAACTTACTTAACCAATTCTTAGGACGTTCATGAATCCATTTAATAACCATACCGAATTGTGCTAGTGTAAATGGAATAAATACACCAACCGCATACAATGGAATTAAATCTTCAGTCATACCATCAAATACAATAATTAAAATAATGGCTAATACACCTAAAATAATAATTGAGTTAGAGTAGCCTAAGCGATCACCTCTAACAGTAAACATTCTAGGCATATATTTATCTTTAGACATTGAAGCCGCTAACATCGGAAAAGCTGTAAATCCAGTGTTGGCTGCTAATACCAAAATCATCACGGTCGTTGCCTGTACAAAATAGAAGGCAGCATTATCACCAAATATTTGCATAGCTAATTGTGATAAAACTGTCGTTTCCGTTTGTGGCATAATTCCATAAACATATGCTAAACCAACGATACCAACTAATAAAAACGCTAAAATTGAACCCATAGCAATTAACGTTTTTACAGCATTATTAGCACTTGGTTCTCTAAAATTGGTTACCGCATTTGAAATAGCTTCAACACCTGTTAATGATGAAGCCCCTGATGAAAATGCTTTTAATAGCAAGAATAATGTTACTCCAGGAACCGCAGTTCCTACTGATGCATGCATATGTGGTTGAATATCTCCTGTCGCCACACGGAAAGTACCTATAAATATTAATATCACTAACCCTATAATGAAAAGATATACTGGATAGGATAATACGGTGGCAGATTCAGTTAAACCACGTAAATTTAATATTAAAATAAAAAGTACAAGTAAACATGCAATCAGTACTTTATGCCCATATAAACTTGGGAATGCAGCAACAAATGCATCAGCACCAGATGATATACTAACAGCGACAGTCAGTATGTAATCGACTAATAATGAGCCTCCTGCAAGCAATCCCCATTTTTCTCCTAAATTGGTCTTGGACACCATATACGCGCCGCCACCTTTAGGATATGCATAAATAATTTGCCTATAAGACATAATTAAAGCAGCTAATAAGATCAGAACAGCACCTGCAATCGGTAAAGTATACCAAGTTGCAACTGCACCCACTACTGATAATGTAATCAGTATTTGTTCGGGACCGTAAGCCACTGAAGATAATGCATCCGACGAAAGAATCGCTAACCCTTTAAACTTCGATATCTTTTCGTCTTTTAGTTCTCTGTTTTTTTTAGGTTGCCCTATAATAAGTCTTTTAAATTGATTGAACATAATCTCCTATTCCTTTTTATAGTTTTTGATGGATATCACTATACGCCTATCTTTCCAAAAAGTATAGAGAGTTAATTAATATTTTTTATGTAATTATACACCTATTAACATATAAGGTGTCAAAAATAATGGTAAATATACCTCTTTAATTAATTTATTCAATAGAACTGGTATAATAAAATAAATCTCATTAGGCACTTAAGTAAATTTAACATATAAAAAGGAACGTTTATGACTACTAAAAAACTGTATTTTCTATCCATTTCTATTATCATTTTAGTCGCCATTTCAATTGCTATATATATAACATTAAATAGCAATACGAAGACACGGTTAACCAATGATTCGCAACAACAAATAGATAAAATTATCGAGCATGATTTACAAAAGGGACACATTCCTGGAGCATCAATTTTAATAGTAAAAAATGGCAAAGTTTTTTTAAATAAAGGTTATGGTTATCAAGATGTTGATAAAAAAGTCAAAGCTTCTCCCACAACAAAGTATGAAATTGCTTCTAATACTAAAGCTTTCACAGGTCTTGCAATTTTAAAATTAGCTCAAGAAGGTCGATTAAACTTAAATGATGACGTATCCAAACATGTGCCTCATTTTAAAATGAACTATAATGGTCAAAATGAAACTATTACGATTAAGCAACTTTTGGCTCAAACAAGTGGTATACCTAGTGATATTACAAGCGAAGACGCCGTAACAAATAAAAATAATCGTTTAAATGATGTAACCCGTGCAATTATGGGTGATGAATTACATCATAAGCCCGGAGAAGAATTTGAATACTCAAATATGAACTATGATTTATTAGGTTTAATTATCCAAAACGTTACGAAGCAATCCTATACAAAATATATTACAAATTCATGGCTCAAGCCTTTGCATATGACACATACATCATTCAAACAAACCAATTACAAATCAAAACATGATGCTATTGGCTATGAATTACAAGGTTCGACACCTGTCGTCTCTAAACCTGAATTTAACCTTTGGGATACACCATCAGCATATATGATGACATCAACTGAAGATTTGGAACATTGGATAAAATTCCAACTTAATCCACCTGATAAATACAAATCATTAGTTCAACAATCACATAAAAATTTATCTTCAACAATTGGTGAACCTAATGCCAATGCATATGCTTCCGGCTGGTTTACCAATAATGATGAACATTTAGTGTTTCATTCAGGAACGCTAGATAACTTTTCATCATTTATTTTACTAAATCCAAAACAAAATTATGGAATTGTTGTACTTGCAAATCTAAATTCGGAATATGTACCCAAATTAGTTGAGCATCTTAATACACAAATTGTAAATCACAAGCGATATTCGACGGTTGCGTCTATGCTCAATCAATATAAAGATCAATTTAATATTGTTACCGTTTTGATGACAACACTTATTTTATTAGCATTTATATTCTCAGCTTATCGTGCTTGGCAAATGCGCCATGGTCAAATTCTTTTGCGTAGATCAAAACGGATTGCTGTATTGAGTTGGTTATCATTATGTATATGTATCGCTTTAGCGCTCATATTATATGCATTACCATATCTCATTCTCGGTAGCAATAATTGGTCTTTTGTACTGACTTGGCTACCAATAGAAATTAAATTAGCACTAATCACAACATTAATTGCATTATTCAGTACATTAATTGTAATTCTGTTATTCCTTCATACAAAGATAACGAAGACATAATAAAAAAGACTTGTTCGAGCCGTGCGTTTGATAATATATCATCCACGATTCGACCAAGTCTTTATTCTTTGTATATTAAACGGATAAATTATTATTTAATTGGATTCATGCCGTCTTTCCAAGTTTTATAAATCAGAGTACCACCTTGCGCTTTAAACTTCTCATTGCTTACGCCACGTTCAAATGGTTGCGCAGGTTGAATATCAATATTTGGTTCAACACCAAGTTGTTCTTTATACCATTCTGCAAATTCAGAACCTTTAACAGGTGCATCATCTGCTACATTATAGATACCATTTTCAAAATGAATAGCTTGAATAGATGTTTCAACTGCATCATCAAGATGCACAAATGATGTTACGCCATCTGAAAGTGTCACTTGACCATCCATAAATTGATTATAAATCATGCCATCTTTTCCGTACCAAGTACCTGGGCCATATAACCAACCAAAACGTAAAACAACGTATTCATCCATACGAGCCGTTTCTTCTTCTAGACCAACCACACCATCAACCGTTACTTTTCTATCACCAGTTGAGTTAAAATCAAGTGAAGTTTCCTCATTTGCTAATCCTTCGCCAGGTTCATACATAAAGGCAATACTTTGGGCAATTACTTTCTTAACGTCATGCTTTTTCGCCGCATCAATTAAGTTTTTAGAACCTTCAATACGTACTTTCGTATTTGCTGCCATATCAACATTTTTTAAATCCGTAATTTGGTTGATAATGATTTCTGGTTTAAAATCTGCTAACGCTTGATCAATAGTATCAGCTTTTAATATATCACCAATATATGCTTTTACATTAACAGCAGCTAGCTTTTGTTGACCATTCTCAGATGTAGTAAAACCAGCAACCTCATGCCCCTCTTCTTTTAGTCTTTGAACTAATTTAATGCCAATAAGGCCCGTTGCACCAGTTACAAAAATTTTACTCATTATAAACACCTTTTCTCTATTTGTCTTTTTAATATAATTACTTGCTTGATGAGTTTACAAAATTCACGTGAGACTTCCAAATGATTTGCCTCAAAATTTTTCAAAGTGTCGTCGTAAAAACTGTCTAGTAAATACTAATAGTATGTCGTAGACCTATGACAAATCTGAATTATGACGAAGATCAATCAAGAAAAACAGCACCAAGATCATTTCAATTTGAAAGTACCTTACTGCTGTTCTTTATTTATTACATTTCAATCTTAATAATGACCGTAATATCACGTGATTGTCATTTCCTTGTAATCATACCTAAAACACCAATTAATCCTGTGCGTGTCGCTGACTTTCTTTAGTATGAATTAAATCAGTAATAAAGCGATTGACTGGCGCTTCAATATGACGTTGTTTACCTAATGTTGCAACTGCGCCATTAATATAATCAATTTCAGTTTTTCTATTATTAACAATTAAATCTTGATACATGGATGGATAATGCGCACCAACTTTTTCATTTAAATCAACTAAATATTCAAATACTTCATCAACATTTAAATGAACATTATCAATCGTCGCTACATGCACTATTTCTTGCGTTAATTTATAAATCAAACACTTCGCATAACTACTTTCATTCAGCGATGCCATATTACACTCCAACACTGTGCTTAATGCATTTGCCGTACCATTAACACAAATCTTTTTCCAAATCGATTGGTATAAATCTTTACTAATTACACCATTCAATTCCGCTTCGTTAAGTAAATCAGCAACTTTTATAACATTTTCTTTACCTTCATCCACTAGTTCACCTATTTCAACTGGTCCACTACCAAGTAAATGACTGTGTCCAGGGCTTTCAAGACCTGCCGTCCAAGTCGTAACACCTCTGACAATTTGTGATTGAGCAACATACTGCGCAATGACTTCTTCATGCTTCAGACCATTCATCGTACATACGACGATCGTTTCATTATCAATATGTGGCTTCATATCTTCCATCACTTCTTTTAATTGCATTGACTTTGGAAATAGAAAGACAACATCGTAAATGCTTTCGTCCGGTTGATCATTAAAATGATACATCGGAATGTTTAACTCGAATGCCTCTCCATTAATCGTTATATTTAATCCATGTTGCTTAACCGCTTCAACATGAGATGTATATCCGTCAATAAGTGTGACATCATATCCTGCTTGAAATAGTTTGGCACCAAAGCCACTACCTAATGCACCCGATCCAGCAATTGCAATTTTCATCCTATAAACCCCTCTTCATCGTTGTTGTTCATTTTAAAAATACTACTTTCGCATATTAGCGTCAATTTGAAAATCATTCGCTTAATATACACACAGCTTTTATCGTCTATAAAAGAACACACCTAACATTAAACGTCAATACGCAACATTAAGTGTGTATGATAAACTTACTTTCACAAAATTTCCTTTAAAATCCCTACATAATAACTTGCTTTCATTTCAGTTTTACAAATTCGTTTGATTTTTAGGAACTAATAGTAAAATGACTAAAAATGCAACAATTGCTAGCAAAGCATTAAACATCATACCTGTGAAACCACCTAAGTTCAAATTTAAATTAGCTGCTAACACAGTATAAACCGTACCAGATACTGCTACTCCAAATGCATTTCCTAATGATGACGCCATTTTATATACACCTGAAGCAACACCCGACTTATCATCTGGCGCACTAGCAACTGCTGTATCAGTTGATGGTGTAGCATATAATCCTAAACCAGTACCAAACAATAAATATCCAACTATACTAGATACGATATACCACATTTCTGGTAAAAATGTTAACGACAATAAGATTAACCCAATCACTGTAAAGCCACTTCCTAGTAATAGTGGGCGCTTCGGGCCATGTTGAGATAAAATCTTTTCACCTACACGAATCATTGACAACACTGCTATTAAATACGTTAATGAAATATAACCCGTTTGCGAAGAATTAAATCCTAATTGTTGTTGATAATACGTGTTAATGACGATAAGTGCACCACCTGCTACACCATTTAATAAGAAGTTTGAAATAGTTGCACCACTGTATCCTCTATTTTTAAAAATTGAAAAATCAACAAGTGGATGCTTTATTTTATTTTCGTAATATACAAAACCAACTAATGAACAGATAAACACAACAATTAAACCTAGAATTAACGGTGAAACTAAACCAAAATGAGACGTCTGTGTGATGATTACATTTAAACTTAACATCGTCACTACTAAAATGACTAACCCGATAACGTCAAACTTTTTAGCTTCTGCTTTCATACCTTTGATTGGTTCTGCTTTAGTCTCAGGTGCATGTTTGATTAAGTACATTGCTAATAATGTTAATAGAATTGAAACAACAAATATTGAACGCCAACCTATATATGTAGCCATTAAGCCACCAAACAACGTACAAATACCACTACCACCCCAAGAACCAATAGACCAATAGCTTAAGGCACGTTGTCTTCTTGTACCAATATAATATTCGTTAATAATAGCAAGTGTTGATGGCATAATACATGCTGCAGACAAACCTTGAATTATTCTACCTATAATTAAAAATGCTGGCAAAGGTGTAATGATGATGAGTAATGAACCTACAACATTTAATATCAATCCTACATAAGTAATTTTGACGCGACCAAATTTATCAGCAACATCACCAGCACCTACGATAAACAAACCAGCAAATAAGGCAGATAAGCTAACAGCGATATTTATCGTTCCAACGTCACTACTATATGTTGATTGTAATGGGACAACAAGATTAACAAGTGACTGCGCGAATAGCCAAAAGGTAATAACCCCTAAAACGATACCCAAAAGCAATCGGTTGTCACCTCTAAATTGTTTTGATGTGTCCATGAATTAGATAAGCCTCCTATGTTTAAGAAAAACAAATTTTTAATATGATATATTAAGAAACAATATCATAAATTTGCAGAAAATTATAAATAAAACATCTCATTTTTTAGCATTTTTACAATAATTAACGCTTTTTACCCAAAAACTTTCATGATAATAATTGCTATTTTAGTGTAAACGCATACAAACACAACCTATAAAAAGGCTACTCAAAGATTATTTGAGCTCCTTGAGTAGCCTCATTTTTTATAAATCATGAAACGAAATCGCTAAATTATAAACATCTTCTACTATTACATATTAATACTTTGCGGCCGATGATTAGATTGATTTTTACGATGTCGTGTTGTTGGGTCTAATCGTTTTTCTAAAAATCTTAATAGTACATCAATGACGATTGCAATGATAGCAATCGGAATCGCACCTGCTAAAATAAACGTTGTGCCATCCGTCGCATTTGTACCACGAATCACAATGTCACCAAGCGTAGGTGCTCCTATAAATGATCCAACGGCAACAACACCTATCGCAACAACCAAGGCAATACGAATGCCACCGATAATAACCGAAACAGATAACGGTAATTCAATCATTCGTAGCACTTGATTGCGTGTCATTCCCATACCTTTGCCAGCATCCTTAATATTCGCATCAACACTAGCTATACCAGTATAAGTGTTTTTTATAATTGGAAGTAACGCATATAAAAACACTGTTAAAACTACTGTTTCTGAACCTAAGCCCATGACTAACATTAAAATAGCTAACATTGCAATGACTGGAACTGTTTGAATTATATTTGCAATTGTAATTACAAATCCAGAAAGTTTTGTGTATCTTGCAAGCAAGATTCCCAATGGAATACCAATTAAAGCTGCAAACAGCACACCATAGACAGACATTAATAAGTGTTTGAAAAATAAATCCCATAGATAACCAAAGTTCGTAACATAATAATTGAATAATTGCTGTAATAAATTACCTTCCATTACTTATGACCACCTTTCTGTTTATCAAAATAGTGGTGTTTTTTCAAAAATTCTTCTGCGACGACAGCAGGTTCTTTACCTTTACCATCCGCTTCATAATTCAAGCGTTGCATCTCTGAAGTCGAAATCTTTCCTGTCAACTTATTAATCGTCGTTTTAAGTTCTGGGTGTTGCCGTAATAATTCATTTGTTGCAACAGCACTCGCAGCATAAGGTGGGAAAAATTGTTTATCATCTTTAAGTACTTTCAAATCATACGCGGCAATTCGACCATCTGTAGAATAACCTAATGCAACGTCTAACTTCTCTGAGTTTAATGCGTCGTAGACTAGACCTATTTGCATTGGTCTCACTGTACCAAAGTCAAAACCATACTCTTTTTTAAATCCTTCATAGCCATCGCCTTTACGATTCATCCATGAACTATCCATACCTAAACGTAAATCTTTACTATGCTTTGCTAAATCTGAAACTGTCTCTAAATGATATTTTTTAGCGGTTTCCTTCGTTACCATGAATGCATACGTATTCGCAAAACCATACGAATCAAAAAACGTTTGATCAAATTTCTTTTTAAATCCTTGTTGTGTTGCTATCATTGCTTTCTTAGGATTTTTAATTGGTGCTTCCTTCAAAGCTCCCGTTAAATCTGTGCCATTATATCTAACACCTGATATATTAGCATCCCCATTAATTAAGGCATTATGTTGAATCGTACTTGACCCTAAATTATTTACTAATGTTGGCTTTATCTTACCGTGTGTATCATGCTCTATTAACAACCGTAACATATGTGAAATAATTTGCGATTCGCTTGTTGATAATGCTGTAATTTTGACATCATTTTTCGTGCTCTTACTACCTAGTCCGGGCAAACTACATCCAGATAATACGGTAAGCGATAAGACAAACACGACAAGTATATATTTAATTTTCTTCATTATCTTAGCCTCCTAATTATCCAGATACTTTTAAGCCTTTGGGAACTACCCATTTTTCAACTAAAGCTAATAAGGCATCAACACCTAATGCTAGTGCAGTAACGAGTACCGTTGCAGTTACAATCATCAGTGGATCATATAAATTTAAACCATTGAAAATGAAATCACCTAATCCACCCGCACCTACATAACTTGCAAGTGTAGCCCAACTAATTACATACACAGATGACAAACGAATGCCACCAATGATAAGCGGCAATGCTAACGGCAATTCAACATCCTTCATCAATTGAAATTGTGTCATTCCCATACTTTTTCCAGCTTCTTTAATGTTGCTATCAATATTTTGAACACCGAGTACCGTGTTATTTAAAATAGGTAATAATACATAAATAAATAGCGCTACAATTGCAGGCGTTTTACCAACACCAAAAATTGGTATCATAATAGCAAGTACAGCTAGTGTTGGAATAGTTTGTAAGACACCTGCCACAGTTAATACAATATTGGCAGTTCGCTTTGTTTTTGATAATAAAATGCCTATAGGTACTGCAACAATGATGGCAAGTAATAATGCAACTATAGAAATATAGAAATGTTCCAGTGTTTTCGACATCAACTGTCCACCATGTTCATGTAGGAACTCAATCATGATTTATCATCTCCTATGTCACGTACTTTGACATTAGTAGTGTGTTGCTCATGCACTTTTGAGGACGCAGTGTCTTCCCCCACATGTTCTGCTTGCACTGTATTCTCACTATCGCCCCAAATCGTGTCATATACAATATCAACAACATTGGCACGCGTAATCAGTCCTACTAAACGCTGTTGATCATCTACGACAGGTACATTCCTAACGTTTCTTTTTAAAATCGTACGTACAGAATCTTGTAATTTAGAATCAATTTGAACGGTGTAAATATGTTGTTGCATGGTATCTCGTAAACTTTTGTGTCCACGTATACCCTGATTTATATCTTCAATATCTAAGAATCCAAGTAAATGGTTGTCACTATCAACGACAAAAATCGTATCTACACGCTTTTGTCTCATAATATGAACAGCATCATTAAGCGTTGCATCTGCCTGTATCGTGATTGGTTTAATCATTACACCTTCTACAGTCTTGTCATTGGGACGGTCTTGAATCAGTCTATTTTGTCCTATAAAATCACGTACAAAATCATTTGCGGGATGTCTTAAAATATTGTCTGGTGTATCAAATTGCACCACCTTACCTTCTGACATAATACAAATTTTGTCTGCTAATTTAATCGCTTCATCCATATCATGTGTTACAAAGATAAACGTCTTGCCTAATTTTCGTTGTAACGTTTTAACTAAATCTTGTAACGTATCTCTCGTAATAGGATCCAATGCACCAAAAGGTTCATCCATTAAAATAATATCTTGTTCGGCCGCAAGTGCTCTTACGACACCGATACGTTGTTGTTGCCCACCTGATAGTTCTGCTGGATAACGCTCTAAAAATGACTCCGGTAAATCCACAAGTTTAATTAATTCCTTTGCACGTTTATCCTTTTCTTCTTTAGTCCATTTCAACAATTTGGGTACCAATACAATATTCTCTTTAATCGTCATATGAGGCATTAACCCAATTTGTTGAATAACATAACCAATATTTCTACGTAATTCGACAGGATTCATACTCCGAACATCTTTACCATCAATTTCAATTTGTCCTTCTGTCGCTTCAATCATACGGTTTATCATTCTTAAAGCAGTTGTTTTACCACTTCCACTGGTTCCAATAAATGCGATAAATTCCCCAGATTGAATATCTAAAGAGATGTCATCTACTGCCTTTTTATTACTAGAATAAATTTTCGTTAAATGCTTAATACTTAACATAATCATTTCTCCTTCCTCATAAAAAATATGACGAATGATACGCATAAAATAAAAAGACCATTATCGCAATTGTTAAACAAATAGAGTCATAAGTTAAACAAGTACACATCATGGTCTTGATTATGTAGAATTTTATATTTTTCATCTGTAATGTGAATACTTAACAGTAAACGGCGCTATGTATGTTGAATTTCTACCGATTACTTTGTTTGCACATTCGTATATTCGACATTTAAAACTAACATACTCTATATGATGTTATTAAACATTATTATTTTATCTTTGGCAACTAAATAGATAACTCATATTTTTTAAAAGCGAATTTATTATCGCTCAATTGGTTGTTTTATAGCAAAAAAGTGTCGAAAATGTGAAATATTATTACAAAAGTCGAATTTTTGTAATAATGCACACGCATCCATTGTTACAGACGGACAAACGTCCATCAGCCACTCACAAAGTCATCCTTATATTTTAATATTTTCATCATTCATTGTAGACACCCTTGCCTTTTGCTAACAGTTCCTACTCCCAAGCCTGTAACGGAATTCCAACGTCAAAGTGTTGCCCATGACAGGCACACCTAAAAAAACAACCAACAGCATGAGCCATTGGTTGTTTCGTGTCATCTTGTATGTTGTTGTATAACCGGTATGCTTTTACTCATTAATTACTTGTCATGCATCCCTTTACCTTCTAGTATTTGGTTAATATACTTTTCAACACGCTTTTGTCTTGTTTCACTGCGTTTAGCTTGTCCAATATGATATATATATTGATGTTGTCTGCCTGGCGTTAATTTATAAAATGAAGACTCTAACTGTGGCATTTCTTCGAACTTAGCTTCTAACTCTTTAGGAATAACATATTCCTCTGTTTTCTTCATTTCAACTTTTTTACCAGCTTTTTCAGCTTTAATTGCTTCGGCTAGATAATATTTAATTTCTTCGGTACGTGCTTGAATCTCTGTTAAATTTTCAAATCGTAACTGACGAGCTGCTTGCACCTTTTCAGTCTGTTGAATGAGTGTATGATATTTATCCTCCAAAATGGCACCTTTATGAAATAATAGTGCAACATAATTTTTGAAGCCATGGATAAGTACTACATTTTTATTATTCAACGTGTAACAAGGATGCATCCATTTATACGCTTCCTCTAATTCTGTTTCATTAAAGATTAACGCTCTCAAATATTTATATTCTTCTTGCCATTGACTCTCTTTATTTAAAAATGCTTCAACTTGTTCATTTGATTGTTTCTCACTCATAGTCATCACTTCCATTTTGTTTTTCAATACACATTGTATTATATATCCTAATTTTATAAAAAACTAATTTTACAAATGCTTTTGCGTTCTTACAAAAAATGCATTTGACTATTATTATAATAAGCGTATAATTGTCGCATATTATTTTTTGTATTTTTGGCAATAACGAAGGAGTATTTATGAATAAAGACAAGCAATTGCACAACGACAAAATCAATCTATCCCAATTAGTCTTATTAGGGTTAGGCTCTTTAATAGGATCTGGTTGGCTATTTGGTGCGTGGGAAGCATCATCAATAGCTGGACCAGCAGCAATCATATCATGGGTTCTTGGATTCCTAGTCATTGGAACCATTGCCTATAACTACATTGAAATCGGCACAATGTTTCCTCAATCAGGTGGCATGAGTAACTATGCCCAGTATACACATGGCTCATTATTAGGCTTTATTGCTGCTTGGGCGAATTGGGTGTCTTTGGTGACAATAATACCTATCGAAGCTGTGTCAGCTGTTCAATATATGAGTTCTTGGCCGTGGCATTGGGCGAAACCAATGAGATATTTAATGGAAAATGGCTCTATTAGCACATACGGATTGCTAGCTGTATATCTCATCATTGTTATTTTTTCATTATTAAACTATTGGTCCGTAAAACTTTTAACATCATTTACGAGTTTAATTTCTGTATTTAAATTAGGCGTACCCATGTTAACCATCATCATGTTGATGTTATCAGGATTCGACACTTCAAATTACGGCCATTCGGCAAGCACATTTATGCCTTACGGAAGTGCACCGATTTTTGCTGCAACAACAGCATCAGGGATTATTTTTTCATTCAATTCATTCCAGACAATTATTAATATGGGTTCAGAAATTAAAAATCCTGAAAAAAATATCGCAAGAGGCATCGCTATTTCACTGTCAATCAGTGCAGTGTTGTACATCATTTTACAAAGTACGTTTATCACTTCTATGCCTCAATCAATGTTACAACATAGTGGATGGAATGGCATCAACTTCAATTCACCATTTGCTGATTTAGCTATCTTATTAGGAATTAATTGGCTCGCAATTTTACTATATATTGAAGCTTTTGTATCACCATTCGGTACTGGCGTGTCATTTGTCGCCGTTACAGGTCGAGTTTTACGAGCAATGGAGAAAAATGGACATATCCCTAAATTTCTTGGGAAGATGAATGAAAAATATCATATCCCCCGTGTAGCAATCATCTTTAATGCCATCATTAGTATGATTATGGTTACGTTATTTAGAGATTGGGGTACGCTAGCAGCAGTTATTTCTACTGCAACTTTAGTAGCCTATTTAACTGGCCCAACGACAGCGATTGCATTAAGAAAAATGGGACCAACAATGACTCGTCCATTTAGAGCAAAAATTTTAAAAGTAATGGCACCATTATCATTTGTATTAGCTTCATTAGCTATATATTGGGCAATGTGGCCAACAACGGCTGAAGTTATTTTAATCATTATACTTGGATTACCAATCTACTTCTTCTATGAATATCGTATGAATTGGCGTAATACAAAGAAACAAATTGGTGGTAGCTTATGGATTATTGTATATTTAATCGTGCTATCAATACTGTCATTTATAGGAAGCAAAGAATTTAAAGGCTTAAATATGATTCACTATCCATTTGACTTTATCGTTATTATTATTGTGGCGCTTATATTCTATTACATCGGTACAACGAGTTCATTTGAAAGCGTCTATTTCCGTCGCGCAACACGAATCAATACGAAGATGCGTGAGTCACTAAATAATGAATCAAAGTCATCTCATTAAATATTTTAAAATACAGTGCCATATATGATTTCAACACACACACATTAACCAACCATTGATTTCAACATCTTGGTTGGTTTTTTATTTTGAAAATCGGTTATAAATAACTAACATAACAAGATGATGATCAGGCTGGGACATAAATCAATGTTCTATGCTCTACGAAGTTATATTGGCAGTAGTTGACTGAACGAAAATGCGCTTGTAACAAGCTTTTTTCGATTCTAGTCAGGGGCCCCAACACAGAGAATTTCGAAAAGAAATTCTACAGACAATGCAAGTTGGGGTGGGACGACGATAAAGAAATACTTTTTCTATAGAAATTAGTATTTCTTATGCATGAGTTTTACTCATGTATTCCTATTTTTAAGTACACATTAGCTGTGGCTAATGTGTAAGAACCACTACATAATAAATTATTAGTGGCTCTTTATCATTTCTGTCCCACTCCCGTAGAAGAACATCATATAATGCTGAAAATGGTTTGAGTTAAAACAGATATCAAGCTCGTCTGATTCAGTCACAAAATTGTCTTGTTATACTTGTCACCTATCATCTATAGACCGTGGTATGATTAAATTGGGGATGATAAAGGAGGTTAATAAATATGAAGATTAATACTACAGGTGGTCAAATTCATGGTATTACACAAGATGGTTTAGATATCTTCTTAGGCATTCCTTATGCAGAACCACCAGTTCATGACAATCGCTTTAAACATTCTACGTTAAAAACACAATGGTCAGAGCCAATTGATGCAACTGAAATACAACCCATCCCACCGCAACCAGACAACAAATTAGAAGATTTTTTCTCCTCACAATCTACAACTTTTACTGAACATGAAGACTGTTTATATCTAAATATTTGGAAACAACATAATGATCAGACGAAGAAACCTGTCATCATTTACTTTTATGGTGGTAGTTTTGAAAATGGTCATGGTACAGCCGAACTCTATCAACCGGCACATTTAGTACAAAATAACGACATTATCGTTATTACATGCAATTATCGTTTAGGCGCATTAGGATATTTAGACTGGTCATATTTTAATAAAGATTTTCATTCCAATAATGGCCTTTCAGATCAAATCAATGTCATAAAATGGGTGCATCAATTTATTGAATCCTTCGGTGGCGACGCTAATAACATTACTTTAATGGGTCAGTCTGCAGGCAGTATGAGCATTTTGACTTTACTTAAAATACCTGACATTGAGCCATACTTCCATAAAGTCGTTCTACTAAGTGGCGCACTACGATTAGACACCCTTGAGAGTGCACGCAATAAAGCACAACATTTCCAAAAAATGATGCTCGATTATTTAGATACAGATGATGTTACATCATTATCGACAGATGATATTCTTATGCTGATGGCGAAGCTAAAACAATCTCGAGGACCTTCTAAAGGGCTTGATTTAATATATGCGCCTATTAAAACAGATTATATACAAAATGATTATCCAACAACGAAACCAATTTTTGCATGTTATACAAAAGATGAAGGCGATATTTATATTACTAGTGAACAGAAAAAATTATCGCCGCAACGCTTTATCGACATTATGGAATTAAATGATATTCCTTTAAAATACGAAGATGTTCAGACTGCGAAGCAACAATCTTTAGCGATTACACATTGTTATTTCAAACAGCCGATGAAGCAATTTTTACAACAACTTAATATACAAGATTCAAACGCACAACTATGGCTTGCTGAATTTGCATGGCATGATACTTCTAGCGCACACTATCGCAGTGCTTACCATATTCTAGATATGGTATTTTGGTTCGGAAACTTACAAATATTAGCAGCACATCAATATCCAACAACTGCTCACCTTAAATTTTTAAGTCGACAAATGCAAAATGATTTAGCTAATTTTGCTAAAAGCGGTAAAATGCCTTGGCCGATGTATCATAATGAACGTCGCTATTATCGCACATATCAATAACGTTATCGCATCTAAAAAAGCACACCTGAATTTGATAGCAGGCGTGCTTTTCATATGAGAATTATGATGATTTAAATGTTTTAGCATAATGATTATTTTTCAATGTGAAAACAACGATTAATCCTAATGCGCCAATGATGGCACTCGTATACGTGATAGCTTGAACAGAAACATGTGTCATGACCAAGCCTCCAATAATGCCGCCAACACCAATACCAGCGTTTAAACTAGACATGTTCCAACTCATTACTTGGCTTGTGTCGCCTTCAACATGTTGAATCACACCGCTTTGCACTGCTGGATTAGTACTCCATTGCATGATATTCCAAATAAATAGTCCTGCTAACAATAGACCTGAACCAGGTAAGATTAAATTCATAAGTAACATCATGACGATAAAAATAGAAACAGAAATCATTAACCAACGCTTACTTGTAATTTTATCGGAGAATATACCACCCAATGATGTTCCAATAACGCCAGCGATTCCATTTACTAGAAGTGCTAATGAAACGAATGACATATCATGACCATTAGATAAAATAAGTGGATTTATAAAGACGAATGTCACTGAGTTTGCAATCAATACTAAAAACGTAATAATTAAATATTTTGCTACTTCAGCAGGTCTTAATATTTTCGAAGTAACATGATTTTCATGAGATGGTGCCTCATGATTCACAGGGCCTCGTTGTATTTCCTGATCCTTCGGTAAATAGATCATCATCAAGAAGCCAACAATAATACTCACAATAATTAAGAATAGAAATGTATAGCGCCAACCTACTAAATCGCCGATAACCGTTCCAATTGGTACACCAAAAACATTGGCCCCACTAAACCCTGTATAGACAAGTCCAATCATTTTACCACGATTTTTAGGTGCTGATAACATCGCTGTAATAGCTAATACTTTTACGATAATTAGTGCTGCTGCTGCAGATGAGATAATTCTACCAACTACTAATATTGAAAAATTTGGTGCTACAGCAATAATGCCATTACCAATGATAAATATAAGTAATGTCCATAATAATACAGGCCTTGATGAAAAACGGTTCGTTAATTTAACCAGAATAGGTCCACATATCGCAAATGTTAAAGCGTACATTGTCACTAATTGACCAACGACAGCTTCTGATACATGTAAGTCCTGACTCATCAAGTTCATAATTCCTGCAACCATCATTTCAACCATTCCTACGATAAAAATACTTAAAATGAATGTAAATAGTCGCATGATTGACATTTTAAAACTCCTTTCAAACAAAATTTCCGATATTCATTTCCCTTAGAATAACGATTTATTAAAAAATGTGTGCAACACAATTTTATATATAACCGTTCTATTATATAATATTTTGCTTTAATTTTCTGTGCTTAATTGGAAAATTATTGAAATTGTTTTTCAGTATTTGAAAAATTAACACAAGTATGTCATTTAATAATTATGTATAATTACTTCAGTTTCAACAATGTCTCCAAAAAAGCACGCACGCTTTATATGTCAGAACAGATAACTGACTACAAAGTATGCGTGCCTTTATGAATATTTTCGCTGTGTTAATGAATAGCGATACTATATGTGCGCGTCACTTCATTTCCAATTAAAACTAATGCCTAAATCTGATGCAGTAAAATCTATCATGATTCACTCTTAACATCAGTATTTCGTGCTACTAATTGATGTCTTGCATTGAAAAATTGACCATAGCTTAAATATGTCGCAATCAAAGCAGACATAATGGTCGCAGTTGTATGAATAAACACGACTAACAATTGAAATTTAATCGCTTGTAAAGGTGGTACGCCACCAATAATTAAGCCTGTCATCATACCAGGAATCGACACAAGCCCATATGTTTTAACCGAATCAATTGTTGGCACTATAGCTAAACGAATACTTTCACGTATTGCACCTTTAGAAGCCAATTTAGGTGTAGCTGCAAGTGATAATTTAGATTCAATATTAGTACCATCTTGTACGAATGCACGATCTAAATTCTGGTAAGCTAAATTAATTGCAATCAAGCCATTATTAGCAAGCATGCCGCCAATAGGTATAACTTCATTGGCTGTAAATTGAATGGCCCCTGTCGCAATAGTACCTGCAAGCGGTAATGCCGTTCCAATGAAGATAGCTAGAAATGATATCCAAAACACATGATGCATCACTGGTGATGCTCGACTAATTGTATTCCATGATGCATTAATAATAATGACCAATACACATAAAATAAGCAGCCATTTATCGTTTATTTTAAAAATATAATGCAGCAAAAATCCCAAAATGATTAATTGCACAACTGCGCGTAATGTCGCAACAATTAAATCTTTAATAATATGTAAACCTTCTTTATATGAAATGATAATCGGAATGACTAAAAGCAATGCCGTCAATCCAAGTGCCGTGTTACTCATGTTGATTCAACTCCTCAACCTTAGAAATTTTGCCATCAACAATCGTTATGCGCTTTTGAAAATGTCTCATACTTTGATCATCACTATGGGTAATCCACATGATAGCAACATCCTGTTCCACTAACTTAAAAATGATATTTTCTATCTTTTCTTTATTATGAACGTCTAATGCACTGGTCGATTCATCTAATAAAAGAATATCCGGTGTATACATCAGTTGGCGCGCTATAGCAATTCTTTGCCGCTCACCACCCGACATATTTTCCACTTCCGAACTTAATTGATAATGTCCCAAACCGACATCTTTAATTAATTGCTTTGCACGTTTTCTATCAAATTTATCATTACGTGCAAGTGATGGGAATATCATGTTATCTTCAATCGTTTCACCAAACAAGTCACTTTGCTGCATCAAATAACTGATTCGTTGACGCAATTCTTCCGGGTCATAATCATTATAGGGTTTACCTTTAAAATAAAGTTCTCCACTAGTTGGACTAATCAAATTACATATTTGCTTTTGAAATGTACTTTTACCACTACCTGATGGACCTATAATGGCAATACTCTCGCCTTTATCTACTTTTAGACTGATATGATCTAGTATGATTCTATCGCTCGCTTTATACACTAAATCTTTAATTTCTAACAACATTTGCACCGCTCCTCATGTAATATATCAGGTATATTATTCCCGTTTTTTTGGTTTTTAGTGCAATTACATTTAAGAAAAAATCATTTTCTTGTAATATCAAAATTTAGGCATAATTGATTTTCAGCATTTAAATTAAAAACAAAAAATCCTATTAACATGGATACTGTCTAATGACTAAGAATTAAAGTTAGACAATTGTTTAACAACCTACCATATTAAAAGGATTCTTTATTATTTATGGATTTGATTACCACATGATATTTTTATAACTTTCATCATTCAATGAACGGACAATTTCAGTAACAAGACGGATAGAATTTTCATAATCATCTACATTGAGCACTGAAACATTAGAATGCATGTATCGCAGCGTAACACCGATTGTCATCGTTGGAATACCTTCATTTGCGACATGAATACTTCCCGCATCTGTACCTCCACCTGGTGTCGTATCCCATTGTACTTCGATGTTATGTTCCTTAGCTACATCTTTAATATGCTTACGCAAACCTTGGTGAGCAATACTTGTAGCATCCATCATAATGACAACTGGACCACCGCCTAGTTTACTATCGCTCGTTTGACCTGACATACCTGGGGTATCATAAGCAATACCTACATCGACAGCTATCGCCAAATCTGGTTTAATTGTATTCGCTGCCACTTTCGCACCACGCAAACCAACTTCTTCTTGCACTGTGGCACCACTGTATAAGTTAATGCCAATATTTTCATCTTTTAAACGTTTTAATACCTCAACAGCTAATGCACAGCCATAGCGATTATCAAATGCTTTCGCAGTTAAATATTTATCATTTGCAAGCACTTCAAATTCACTATATGGCGTAACCATATTGCCTACTTCAACGCCAGCTTCTTCAGCTTCTTCCTTGCTACTAACACCAATATCTATAAACATATTTTTGATTTCCATTGGCTTTTTACGTTCTTCAGGCGTTAAGACATGTGGCGGTTTAGAACCGATGATACCTCTAATTTCTTTGCCCGAATCTGTTGTAATCGTTACTTTTTGAGATAACATGACTTGATTCCACCATCCACCAACTGGCGTAAATGAAATAAAACCATGTTTATCAATCTTTGTTACCATAAAACCAACTTCATCCATATGACCAGAAATCATAATTGAGTATTGACCATTCTCAGCATTTTTCTTTCCAAAAATGCCACCCAAGTTATCTTCAATAATTTGATCACTGACAGGCTCTATATAGTTACGCATTGCTTCTTTAACTTGCATTTCATAACCAGCAATGCCGTTTACATCTGTTAAATGTTTAAGTAATTTGACTGACTGATTCATGTTATTCATCCTCCTGTATTTCAACTTAAAACTATTGTATCACTAACTTTCAGAAAAACGTTCCCTACCGCTTTATCATTTTCAGGCTTAAATATTTTTAAAATTTTGTGAGGAATCCGCTTAAAAAAACTCATATTTCTAAAATTTAATATTCCGAAAAAGTCACAATTTAAAATTCCTTATTATAATACGTTATTCTTTTATTGTTACTAATTTCAATCTGTTTAGTCTTGCGCTATTATAAAATTAAAAAGTGTAGAGATAACAACGCATTAACGTCGCTATTTTCCCTACACTTAAATACTAGTTTCTTTAATTAACTTATCATTAAAGTTATTCAGATATTGAATATTCATTAATCATAATGTGACCATGCCGATAGTATTAATACTACTTTATTTCGATCATCTATGGTATAGACGACCCTGTGCTGAAGGTTAATTCTTCTTGAATATCGCTCTAAATATTTAGGTTCTAATTTTTCAAAGGATTGTGTTATTTTATAAGGATCATTTTTTAAAGTCTCAACAATTTCTATAAATGTCTTCTTTAAATAAGGATGTTTTATTTTCTTTAAATCTGATTTCGCTGAATTTTTAATCTTAACCGTGTAATTGCTCATTAAAGATTATCCCAATCAATATCATCTATATTTGTTGTACCACTACTATCTTTTTCTCTTTCTCTTACTTTGTCCATTGTACCAGTAGATACAAGATACATTGTCTCTTGTATACTTTTCCAATCTTCTAAACCTATAATCACAGCATTATTTTCGGCATTATTACCACTAATATAAATTGGTTCGTGATTATTATTAACATTTTTTAGTAATTGATAAAAATCTTTTCTCGCTTCTGTAGGGCTAGTGATAATCATATAAATCCTCCTTTGTCTTCTGTTACGCTAATTATGGCGTACGTATTTAAGTACGTCAATATTACCAACGAGTTCATCGTATTCTTAATACCTATATGCTATCGTTCACAAACTTTTGTTCTTTTCTTCCAACATACCGCCTATAATGCTCAAAAAGAAATCAGCAGCGGAACACACTACGTTCCCTACCGCTTTATCATTTTCAGGCTTAAATATTTTTAAAATTTTGTGAGGAATCCGCTTAAAAAAACTCATATCTTCAAAAAAAATGACAAAATTTAAATTTTTGAATAACATCATTTTTTAGTAAATGTTATAATTTCTTTATAATACAAATATCGAAAGAAGGCGACTGACTTTGAAAAAATTATGTTCATTAATTGTAGTAGCATTAGTTTGTGTCATTGCATTATCAGCTTGTGGTAAAGAACAAACCAAAACATATGAAGGTGATGTTAGTGGTAAACATGTACTAACTTCTATCACATATAAAGATGATAAAGTTTTAAAACAGTCTACAATCAACACAATTAAATATGACGATCTAGGTATGGATAAAGACGAAGCCAAAAAGTTATTCGCCAAATCTGAAAGTATTTTCAAAGACCTTAAAGGCGTAAAATACAAAGTAGACTATAAAGATAAAAAAGCAATTGAACACTTAGACATAGATTACACAGAAGTTGACATGAAAAAATTAAATAAACGTCTTGGTGTTTCGACTAAAGAAAATAAAGATATTAGTTTTGAAAAACTTGAAAAGCAATTAAAGCACAGAGGTTTAAAAGAAAAAGATAAAATGGACGACAAATAGTTTATAACATAAAAATGCCCTCAGATAAGACTAAGGTTACAAACCTTAATTCATATTCTGAGGGCTTTAATATTTGAAATTCTTCTGTGACCAGCATCCACTACTAATATAAAATTATTTGCAGTAACGCTAAAATCCGCTGCTTTCAATTTCCCGAAATAAATAAGTTAACTAATGAGTTTTAATTTATAATCATGTATCGTTTGCAATTCACCATCGACTTTTCGATATACAATATGATCAGCAGTAATTTCTGTAGGACTGGATACGCCAACAGCTGCTGCAATATTGAATAAGCCTTCATGCAAACTTGTTACATAGTTTGTGACACGATATTGCTTTTCTCCAACAATCAATGCTTTTTCTTTTTTCGCATCTGTCGTTGCAACACCTACAGGACATGTATTCATATGACATTGTTGACTCATAATACAACCGACACTAATCATCATGCCACGTGCAATATTAACAAAATCTGCACCTAAACCTAGTGCAATCGCAATTTTATCTGGTGTCACTAACTTACCAGATGCCGCCAATTTCACTTTATCTCGAATACCATATTTTTCTAACATGCCAGACACAATAGGTAGAGCTGTAAATAGCGGTAAGCCAACACCATCTTGTAATTCTTGGAATGTTGCACCAGTACCACCTTCACCACCATCAATCGTAATAAAGCTTGGATACTTATCTAGTTCCACCATCGTACGTACAAGTGTTTCAATTTCTGAAACTTTGCTTACTACAATTTTGAATCCTACTGGTTTTTGACCTAATTGCTGCAACTGATCGACGAAACGAATCAAATCTTCAGCATTATGAATAAATTCGTAACGGTTAGGTGAATTGATTGTTTTATAAGGTTCAACATTTCGGATTTTAGCAATTTCTTCGTTTACCTTTTCAGCTTCCATATGACCACCACGAGTCTTAGCACCTTGTGCCAACTTCAGCTCAAATGCGCGTACGTTAGATAACTGTGCGACCTCTTTAAATAAACCTTCACTAAAATTACCTTCTTTATCACGAACACCAAATAAACCGGGACCAATTTGGAAAATGATATCCCCATTACCTTTTAAATGATATTCTGATAAGCCACCTTCACCTGTATTCATCCAAGTGCCCGCTTTAGCTAGACCTTTAGATAAAGCTGTAATGGCATTTTTTCCTAAAGCGCCATAACTCATACCAGATTGTCCTACGATACGTTTTAAAATAAATGGATGTTTTAAATGTTCACCTAATTTTATTGCATGGTCATCACTTAAGTAATACGGATCAATCTTTGTCGGTACACGATATTCTTCACGACTAAATAGACGCTCATTCGCGATTTTATAAATGAATGTTGATAACAATGTTGTATTATCTACTGAAATCTCATTACGTTGCATCGGAAACATTGTGTTCTGTATGTAAAAGCCGTCTTGATAATCTTTAGTAGTACCGAAGCTGGTCATACGAGAGTTATATTTTCCAGCCAAAACGATATTTTTATAATCATTACGTGAAAAAGGTTTCCCTTCATTATCCCCAGAAAATAAATACTGACGTAATTCCGGTCCCATTTTTTCTGAAATATATCTAATACGTGCTAGTAAAGGATAATTCCTTAATACACTATGTTGTGATTGTCTTTTATCTTTAATTAACCAAATAAGCCCGATAACAATAACCGTAAGCATGAAGCCTACAACGATAATGTTAACTATAAATTGCATGACTGTAAGAAACGTCATTACAATACCTCCCCCCAAAATTTCAATTCAATATTTATGATACACCTTACAAAATAAAACACAATGGAAGCGCTTCATTTTATAAAACAATTTTATGATATGTTTTTCATTTTAAATTTTAATGTATAAAACATACAATACAAAGTA
Source organism: Staphylococcus sp. EG-SA-15 (assembly GCF_017151895.1). NCBI lineage: Bacteria > Bacillati > Bacillota > Bacilli > Caryophanales > Staphylococcaceae > Staphylococcus > Staphylococcus sp. EG-SA-15. Next base: position 61,124 of record NZ_JACVZN010000014.1, read on the forward strand.
ATATGTGCTAAAGTATCTATATAATACAACTATTTAAGAGGTATACTATGTCAAATACAAATAAACATTACATAGAAGAAGAATACGCTACCGAACAATCGCGTTTTTTCAAACGTGATATTGGATTTATTTTCCTTTATATATTTTTGGTTAACATCTTGCCAATCATTATCGTCTTTTTAACTTTTGGGTTAGTAGCTGTATTCACTCAACAAGCCCCATGGGGTTTCTCTTTTCCTATTTCAATGAACATTAGCTATATACTCGCAGTTATTATTTCACTAGCTATTTTTCGTCGGATGCATGAAGATGCATTTGTTCCGATGATACGTACGCAAATCATTGCCAGCACCAAATATAAATGGCATATTCTTATATCATTTACACTAAGTGTCGTACTCTTTTTACTTTTAAATTATTTCGATATTTTCGCACTAAATGTAGATGCCTTTACTGTCTTTGACATTTACCCGCTCATTAGAGATTATGGTTCCATCAGTTTAATAGTAATGTTGTGGTTAACCATTATATTAAATACTTTAATTTGTCAACTTATTTTCCGTCATATTTTAATTCAAGAATTAAGCAGAATCATGCCTTTAAAGATTACAATAGTATTGTCCATTATCCTTGAAACTCTGTTCTACTATCCATACATTAATACATGGTGGGAATTCATTCCAGCATTGATACTAGCAAGTAGTGCGACTTACTTATATTTAAAATCAAATCGTAATTTTATGGTGAGCTATTTTTCTCAATTAGCAGTTATACTCGTTTTGCATATTTTCATGTAAAATTTTTCAGAGTATTATCCATTATCCATTATCCATACACATCAAAAAGCACACTTAAAAGTCAGTATCACAACTCACTTTTAAGCGTGCTTTATTTAGATATACTGTCGTTCTAAAAACGAGCCATATAGAATGTTTCATGTCCTAGCATGAAGCATATGAATCGCCATGCTCAATATACCTTTTAAAATTTAAATATTTATTAACTTAATATGCTTTAATTCACTTCATTAAAGACTATTTGCTGGGCGTGGTGTTGGTTTTTTCAATAAACTCATAATCATTATTACAATGACTAACATACCACAAATTAGATACATCCATTTAAATCCTACTAAATCGGAAATAGGTCCCATCAATGCGCCACCTAACGATATACCTAAGTCTGCACAGGCAATAAATAAACCTAACAACATATTACGACCTACTTTTGGTAAGACGAAACTTAAGTATGATGTTAATGTTGGATACACCATTGCTTGTGTCATTCCTATTAATATTGCACTACCATAGAAAATAATTGCACCTACTTGCGGACCAAATGCCACTACAAATGACGCGATCACTAATAATGATAGTACAGATACCATATATTTAGGATGCCACATACCATCTGATGGAATGTATTTCCTTAAGTAAAATCTTGCCGCAACAACTGCGATGGCCTGTATTGTCAAAAAGATTCCCGCATTCGCGAATCCTAAACTCACTGTGTATAACGGTACAAATGTACTAACTGCACCAAATACAATCGATGCAACAATCATGATAATACCACTGTTCAACAACTCTTTATTTTTGAAAAATTGCGCAAAAACAGTTACAGCGTTAAACGGCATTTTTTCAATCTTATCTGACGTATCGGGTTCCTGTTCAGCAAAGGTCACGCGATAGCCAAAGAATGTTGTTGTTAATGCGATAAAGATAATGACAATTGCAAATAGTGAAATATTATTTGCATTCCAAATACCTACGGCAACTAATGGTCCGATTAAGTTTGGAATCGTTGAAAATAGCGAGTACAATGATACACCTTCAGAACGATGTTCCTCTGGTAATGCATCAATAATACCTAGCTGTAAAGACATAGAAAAGAATGCCGTACACACACCTTGCATAACACGTGCTACGAAATAACCTTCTAAGCCAGTAAAACCATAAATAATTAAAGCTATGGCATTGATAATCAAAATAATTCTTAATACTTTAATGGGACCGACACGAGCAATAATTTGTCCTGCCCATGGTCGAAATACCATTGCTGTTAACATGTATGCCCCCATAACGATACCGATAACCGTATTCGTTGCGCCTAAATCATGCCCTCGTAAAGGTATAAACACGTTTAAGATTGCATTGGCACTAAAGAACATCAATGTTAATATATATAATCTCAAAAAGGGCCAAGCCATTGCACCTTTCATTATCTCACTCCTTAGAATGATAGTTGTTTTTCTATTAATTCTCTTGTATAAGCATTGTCACTTTTATGCAATGCGCTTGTCGGAATTTGTTCTTCTATTTTTCCGTTTTTAAAAATAATTAATTGATCACATAAATACGTGGCAGCTTGAATATCATGTGTGATAAAAATATAACTCAACTGACGCGTTTCACGTAAATGAATCAATAAATCTAATATTTGTGTTTGAATTGACATGTCGAGTGAACTAATGGCTTCATCAAACAAAATATATTTAGGGTTAATACATATTGCACGCGCAATCGCAACACGCTGCGCCTCTCCACCTGATAACATATTAGGATATTTATCCATGTATGCCTTAGATAGACCGACTTCTTCCAACAATGTAATTGCTTGAACTTCCATAACATCTTTAGGTTGTCCATCACATTGACACATCACTTCAAATAAGATTTCTCTAACAGTCTGAAATGGATGTAATGATGACGTATAATCTTGAAATACAGCACCAATTTGATGACGTCTCACTTTCTTCTTATGCATCGGTTGATCATTTAAGGTTACACAACCTTTATCCGGTTTCTCAATACCTAATATCATACGACTCAACGTCGATTTACCGCTACCACTTTCTCCGATAATCGCAATCGTCGCACCGATTGGACACTCAAATGACACACCTTTCACGATAGGTGTTCGACGACGCTTAAAAACATGTGCGCTTTGATATGACTTTTCAACATCTTTAATTTTAATCATGTACATCACCCCTCATCACATGTTTAAAATGATCATTAATCTTCTTCTTGGTTGATAATAAATACTTCGTATAAACATGTTCTGGATGATGCAAGACTGATTCACGTGTCCCTTGTTCAATAAGCTGACCATTTTTCATCACAACAACACGGTCTGCAATCTTGTTAATAACCGTTAAATCATGTGAAATGAAAATCATCGCACAGTCAAAGTGTTTTTTAATATCTATAAATGCTTCCAGTACATCATATTGTGTAATTGTATCTAAAGCCGTTGTCGGCTCATCAGCAATGATTAACTTTGGTTTCAAAGCTAACGCTAAAGCAATCATCAATCGCTGTAACATTCCTCCTGATAACATGTAAGGGTATGATTTTAATATACGTTTAGGATCTTTCAAACTTAAATAATCCATATATTCAATCAATGTCTTTTCAATTTCTTGTGTAGACATTGACGTATGTACTTTCATAGTCTCAAACATTTGTTTACCGACAGTAGTTGATGGGTCAAAGGCACGACTACCTTGTTGCATGACCATCGCAATATCTTTACCACGGTATTTTTTCAATTGTGCTTCCGATAACGACAACATTGATGTACCATCAAAGATAATTTCACCTGTCACCCCGAGTCGTTCGGGATTCAAACCAATAATCGACTTACAAGTGATTGATTTACCGCTACCACTTTCTCCAATAACGCCTAAAGTTTCACCCTTAGTTAATGTAAAATTCACATCACTCACGAGTGGTTGATCTGTCCAGGTATCTGTAATCGTCAAATGTTTAACTGTTAACAATGTCATGATTGCACCACTCCTTTTTTCACAGAACGAAGTTTATCTTTAGAAGAGATGCGGGGATCAATGGCAATTTGTAAAGCATCGGATAAGAAGTTAAATGCCATCACTATAATCACTATGGCAATACCTGGCGCAAACATCATTTCAGGATGTGTAAACATCACTTTTCTAGCTTCGTTAAGCATCATGCCCCACTCTGCAGTAGGCGCTTTGACACCTAATCCTAAAAATGAAAAGCCAGATATTTGCAAGATCATTGAACACATCGAGCTACTAGAGATAATAGCAATATCTGCTAATGTTAACGGCATAATATGTTTGTGAATAATTTTCATATCTTTCATACCGATTGTTTTAGCAAATCTGACATGGTCAGAAGCAGTGTACTGCATAACACTTGTACGTATAACACGACAGAACCATGCCCAACGCGTCAAAATAAATGCCATGATAATATTTTCGGCACCCATACCAAACAATGCAATTAATGCTAACGTTACAACATAACTTGGGAATGCCAACATAACATCACACGCACGCATGATTAAGGCGTCAACAAACCCTTGGAAATATCCTGATAAGAATCCTAAAATAGATCCAATAAGTACAGAAACAAATAGCGCAACAAAGACATATAACAAACTTGGTCTAATCGCATAAATTAACCTAGTTAAAATATCTCTACCTAAATGGTCAGTACCTAGTAGATGTTGAAAACTCATGCCAGCAAATTTGTTTGCTGTATCGATATGGTTAGGATCATAAAATGTCACAAGTGGTGCTGCTAATCCTAAAAAGACATATAATACAATAATGCCTAAAGCAATCACTGCACCTTTATCTTGTAATAATCGTTTTAAAATTATCATCGTGCGCCCTCCCTTAATCTTGGATTTAATAGCGCATTAATGATATCTGCTAATGTATTAAATACAATAAATAATACCGCTACAATTAATACATATGCTTGAATGACTGGAAAATCATGTTCAAGTATTGCTTTTAAACTTAATTGACCTAGTCCAGGCCATGCAAAGATATACTCGATAACAACTAGTCCACCCATTATCATTGGTATAGACATACAAAAGATTGATACCGCAACTTGTAAAGCATTACGCAACACATGCAACATTAATGTGATAGATTTCACACCGCTTGCTCTTAAATAAAGTACATAATCTTCATT
>NZ_JACVZN010000150.1:0-247 GCF_017151895.1 Staphylococcus sp. EG-SA-15
CTGATTTCAGGTGCGATTGCTTTCGGTATATTAGTTTCTGAAATTCTATATTACCTATACACACGTATCAAACAACTGTATGGTAAAATCAAAGGTAAGACATATAAAAAATCTTACAACATGAATATAATTACCGGTCGTTTATATCTGCGACTCATAGTATGACTCATTAAGCCTAAAATTAAGCTTCCCAAAAATGAAGCGCCAACTTTTCCAAACTCTAAATCTACCGTTAATTGGTAAATCG
>NZ_JACVZN010000151.1:0-247 GCF_017151895.1 Staphylococcus sp. EG-SA-15
TTATATTGTGGTTCAAGAATATGATGTAATCGTTATAGGTGCGGGACATGCAGGTGTAGAAGCAGGTTTAGCATCTGCAAGACGTGGTGCTAAAACATTAATGCTAACAATAAATTTAGATAATATTTCCCAAGTTCTAGTTAAATCAATTTGTACCATATCCATAGGCACACCAGATTCTGCTGCATCAATCGCATCTTGTATCGTTTGTCTTGCTTGTTTTAATAATGAAATATGTCTTGAATTA
>NZ_JACVZN010000152.1:0-246 GCF_017151895.1 Staphylococcus sp. EG-SA-15
TTGTCGGTACACACGTACAGCAGGTTGCTGATGAAATTGAAAAACATTTATAAAATTTAAACAGCTAAAGCGCAAATCCAACTTCAATAGGGTTTGCGCTTTTTTTAGTCAAATAGTAGAATGATTTTATCCGTTGATCAACCTGTTTCAAACAATATAATTGATGAACTTAAACAAGTTGGTGAATACAATCAAATTTTCACAACTGAATTGACGGTACAGTCATAAACAATTTATGTAAATTCA
>NZ_JACVZN010000153.1:0-246 GCF_017151895.1 Staphylococcus sp. EG-SA-15
GTATATTACGCGTCTGTCTTTATTTAATTCCTACTTCTTAGTTGTTTCTGAATCATTGGATTGTTGATTATTGTCTGATGTATTTGATGCATTATTTTGTGCATTTGCTGCAACTTCATCTGGCTTTTTAATATTTAAATAATGTAATGAGAGAACTCTAAGTTGAGTTAATAAGGGTGGTACCGCGAGCAATCGTCCCTTTTAATTTAACTTAGAGTTTTTTAAATTTTTAAGGAGTGAAAAAAA
>NZ_JACVZN010000154.1:0-246 GCF_017151895.1 Staphylococcus sp. EG-SA-15
CTTTTTTTCTTGCCTTTCTTGCTTTTTCTGCTTCTTTAATTGCTTTGCTCGCTTCGTCTATTGAATAAGCATTTCTGTTTCTTTGCATTCTTACTAAAATACGCTCTTGCTCTTTTTCAGTCTTACTTTAGGTTTTATTTGCTCTATTGCCTTGATTGTTTGATTTCTAACATCAGTAACAGCAGCATCTTGATTTGTATTTTCTATTTCTTGTTGCGCTTGTTTGAGTGTGTCGCTAATTAATTG
>NZ_JACVZN010000155.1:0-246 GCF_017151895.1 Staphylococcus sp. EG-SA-15
GTTATCACTGTAGCCGTTGGCTACTATCTAAGATATGCATTGAGTTATCGTGATATATCTGAAATATTAAGGGAACGTGGTGTAAACGTTCATCATTCAACGGTCTACCGTTGGGTTCAAGAATATGACCCAATTTTATATCAAATTTGGAAGAAAAAGCATAAAAAAGCTTATTACAAATGGCGTATTGATGAGACGTACATCAAAATAAAAGGAAAATGGAGCTATTTATATCGTGCCATTGAT
>NZ_JACVZN010000156.1:0-246 GCF_017151895.1 Staphylococcus sp. EG-SA-15
GGTCAAATATTCAATTCCTATTACATTAGTTACATTTGTTTTAGGATTGATTATTGCATTATTTACAGCATTAATGCGAATTTCAACGAGTAAAATTTTAAGAAGTATTTCACGTGTCTATGTATCTTTGATTAAACTTAAAAATGTATTACCTAGTGCAGGAATCGACACTCGAATTGCCTGCGGTAAAATGATACGTTGTATCGTTTGACCATACGTCATACCGATGGAATATGCAGCTTCTGT
>NZ_JACVZN010000157.1:0-246 GCF_017151895.1 Staphylococcus sp. EG-SA-15
GTATCAACTTCTTTGTAACAATTTTAAGATGTAAAACACCAACTATGAAGTTTATGCAAATGCCAATGTTTACAGTAACAACATTTATTACTACATTAATTGTTATTCTTGCTTTCCCTCCTTTAACTAGTAATTGATCCCATGGAAAATTCATTAATGTCCACCTCCATGATCATCATTGTCTTGATCTTGCGCATCTTTTGAAATTTTCTTCATTTCTTTCGCATTTTTCGATTCATCTTTCTT
>NZ_JACVZN010000158.1:0-246 GCF_017151895.1 Staphylococcus sp. EG-SA-15
TTGAAAATGTAACCATCATAGCTAATTGCAAATGTACTTATGACGTCCATAATGTGTTTCATATCAGATTTAGCGATACTGATATATCTAGGGGAAGTATCGGTTTTTCGCTCGTCAATAAATATAGCAATAACTACATCCGTGTATTCTCATTTGTTAGAAGAAAAATTTAATGAAGAGGACAAAAAAACAACTAAAATTTTAGAAAGTATGTAATTTAGGGACCCATTAGGGACTCCAAACCCA
>NZ_JACVZN010000159.1:0-246 GCF_017151895.1 Staphylococcus sp. EG-SA-15
TTATTTTGACTTCTGAAGATTTGGATAGTGTCTTTGAAGGCGATTTCACATTGATGATTAGCTATGTGTAATAGTGTAATAACAATTTAGGAGTGAATGATTTGAAGCAATTTCTATATATTGCGTTTTCTAATTGTTTTGAGATATTTGTGAAGTCTTGTGATAATTCTTCAACCATTTGTTCTGCAGAGTAACCTTTCGCAGCTTCTTTAACAATTGATTGCTCTAAGCATTCAGTTAATGTAC
>NZ_JACVZN010000015.1:0-58989 GCF_017151895.1 Staphylococcus sp. EG-SA-15
GATATTTGACTGCGGCACAACACGGATTCTTTAATGAGAAAATCAAATGGAATTTCACTAAGTTTTTAGTGGATCGCGAAGGTAACGTTGTTAAACGATTTGCACCTCAAAAAAAACCTGTTCAAATCGAAAGAGAAATAGAAAAATTATTATAAAATAGACTAGCTCATAGCAAATAAAACGCTTCATATAAAGTCGTATCATATATTGACTCGACCTTTATATGAAGCGTTTTTATTACAAACATTCCTCTATTGTATCTTGTCATTTGAACATCATTTAATTGATGTCACATATGACTTTATTTCTATATCTATTTATCATACTTCAAACGTTATGTACACGAGTCATTAAATCGTGCCCATATGATTACAACTTATTCTTCACTTTCAGTAGATGCTTGACCTTCAGTTTCTACTGTATAAGTGCTGATCGCATGTTTGTAAATCAAGTGTTGTTTGCCTTGAGAATTTAAGCTTACGACATACTTGTCGTATTCTTCAATAACACCTTTCATTTGGAAACCGTTTAGAAAGAATACAGTTACTTCAGTTTGGTTTGCTTTAAAATTCTCTAGTGCTTTGTCTTGGATGTTTTCGTTTGCAATCATCTGTCGGACTCCTTTTACTTAATCTGGGTTGTAATCTCATCTAACATCATTTGAAGTGACATATTTTCTTTATCTAACCAATGAACACTCATTTTATTCTTGAACCATGTCATTTGTCGTTTTGCATATTGGCGTGAATGTTGCTTTAAATCATTGACAGCATCTTCATAAATCATTTGTCCGTTAATCACAGGTATTAATTCTTTATATCCAATAGCTTGCATACTTTGGCAAGATTCATAGCCTTGTTCAACAAGTTGTTGCACTTCTCTAAATAATCCGTGATCCAACATAATATCAACACGTTTATTTATTCTTGAATATAATGTTTTACGCGACATTTCAATCCCTAATAATAATGTATCATAATTTTCAGTAAATTGTTGCACTTTCTTGCGATTACTCAAAAGTTTTTTTGTTTTTAAATAATATTCAATAGCGCGCAACACTCTTTGGCGGTTGTTAGGGTGAATATTTTCTGCAGAAACCGCATCAAATTGAGCTAAATAATCGTGTAGTTGCTGATTATCTAAATGTTCTAATGCAGATAACTTTTGTTTAACTATGGATAATTGTGCAGGTGTAACTGTTTCATCTTCTAATTCATAATTATATATTAATGATTGAATATATAAGCCTGTTCCACCTGCTATGATTGGAACTTTACCTCTATTCGTTATATCAGTAATTAAATCTTCTGCTAATCGCTTGAATTCATATGCTGAAAATGTATCATCAGGATTCAAGATATCAATTAAATGATGTGGAATACCATCCATTTCTTCAGGTGTTACTTTTGCAGTTCCAATATTCATATGTTTGTAAACTTGCATAGAATCACCGCTTATGATTTCACCATTGATACGCTTCGCGAGTTCTATGCTAAGCTCTGTTTTACCTGAAGCAGTTGGCCCCACAATTACTACAATAAAAGGCTTATTTTTATTCATATTTAATTCCACTTTCTTTATTTTTTATAAAATTGATTCAACCATTTAAACAAGTCTTCCCAAATTTTGTCATGATCTTTTTCAAATAACACTTCATGACGTTTATGATGATAAAGATTCACTTTAACATTTTTAATGCCAGCTTTTCTATATATATTCGCCAATTTTAAAATCCCTTTACCATAATCACCTAAAGGATCGTCATATCCTGAAACTAATAATATAGGCATGGCATGATTTAACATTTTCATATTTTTTAATTGTGATGTATGTAGCATATAATAGGCTGTTTGATATAATAATTGATTTGACACATTAAATCCACTATATGGATCTTTAATAAAGTTATCTACTTCAATTGGATTACTAGAAATCCAATCACTTTGTGTACGTAATGGACGTATTTTTTTATTAAAACTATTTGATACTAACTGGTTAACCCATTCAACTCGTTTCTCAGCACCATAAATTTTTGTAATCAGTTGTAACACTTTAACGGTTGGTAAACCTTTCCATAATGAATACATACCAGTACCACTTAAAATTAGACCATCAACATATTGCGGATATGTTTCTACAAACAATCTAGCTATAACGGATCCCATTGAATGTCCGATTATAATGTATGGTTTATCAACATTGCCTCTCACTGTTTGCGCTACTTCAAAGGCATCACCGATAACTCGTTTCATATCATCGTAATGCCCTCTTGTTGATTCATCAATATTAATACCATGTCCTCGATGATTATGACGTATCACATCGAAGCCATGCTTTGAAAGTGCATGTGCTAATTTATCGTAACGTTCCATATGTTCAGCCATACCATGAAATATATGAATAATTCCTTTTGAATCTACATCTGTAAAATTCACTTTAACTTCAATATTCGTATTATCTTGTACAGTTAATTTAAATTGTTTTTCAGTCATCATCTCACACCTTTAATAACAACGCTTTTATATTCGCTTTTATTATTATCATACATTTAGTGATGCATAGTTTCAATTGACTAATGTATCTCGTATAAAAAAACTGATGCCCTTAAAACAGGACACCAGTTTATGATTGTACAAATTAATTATTCTTTAACTGCTGGTTGATTATTTCCATGTTGCGCTTCTTTAATTGCTTGCTCAACTTCTTCAGTATATGCTTCAATTTGAGCTGGAGAGTAATCAAGCATATCTGCCATAATATCGATGACAGCATCTTTATAATCTAATACATCTTTAATATTGAAATACATTTTACCAGAACGACGAACTAAGAAATCGTTAGGTTTGTATACCATTTCTTGTTGAATACTATAAACAAGTTCTACATAAATTTCTAATGGTAACTTGCTATCATGGTATTGAGATGTTTGCGCAATGTTGAACAATTCATCAACATTTGAACCATATTTAGATGCTAAACGTCTTGCAACATCTTCATCAATGCCGAATCCTTTAGCTACATCTACTTTTTGCTCTACAAACGCATCAAAGTTCTTGCTACCACCTACATCGCCACCTGAAATTGCCAGACCTTTTGTATTACATGGACTAAATGTTAAACCGTAGTCTTTTTTCAAGCGTTTAGATACTAAATCAACAATGTCTTGAGCCATGTGACGATAGCCTGTTAATTTACCACCTGCAATAGTTAATAAACCTGATTTACCTTCCCAAATTTCATCCTTACGAGAGATTTCAGAAGGGTCTTTGCCTTCTTCGTAAATTAATGGTCTAATTCCTGCCCATGTTGATTCAATATCTTCATCTGTAACATTAACACTAGGGAACATGTAATTAATCGCATCGATTAAATAGTCTCTGTCTTCTTGTGTAGTTAATGGTGAAGATTTGATATTGTCATAGAATGTATCTGTAGTACCTACATACGCTTTTCCTTCACGTGGAATTGCAAAAATCATTCTTCCATCTTTTTCAGTATCAAAGTATACTGCTTGACCTAATGGGAATTTTGATTGATCAATAACAACATGTACACCTTTAGTTAAACGTAATTTTTTATTATTGCGTGCATAATCACCACTTCTAACATCATCAACCCATGGACCTGCTGCATTAACCACTTTTTTAGCCTTAATTGTATAATTTTCATTAGTTAATTTATCTATAACTTTAACACCATTTACTTGTTGATTTTTATCATAAGTGAAGTGTTCAGATTTAGTATAGTTGATAATTTCTGCGCCTTTTTCAGCAGCACGCTTCATAACTTCAATAGTTAAACGCGCATCGTCAGTACGATATTCAACATAGTAACCGCCGCCTTTTAGACCTTCTTTTTTAACTAATGGTTCTTTAGCTAAAGTTTCTTTTTTAGATAACATTTTTTTACGTTCAGACTTCTTAACACCTGCTAAACGATCATACATTCCTAAACCAATTGATGTTGAGAATTTACCAAATGTTCCACCTTTATGCATTGGTAAAAGCATCCACTCTGGAGTCGTAACATGAGGTCCATTTTCATAAACAATCGCACGTTCTTTACCAGTTTCGGCAACTACTCCAATTTGGAATTGTTTTAAGTAACGTAAACCACCATGGACTAATTTTGTAGATCTTGAGCTTGTTCCTTGTGCAAAGTCTTGCATTTCAACTAATGCAACTTTCATTCCTCTTTCACTCGCGTCTAGTGCAATACCTGCACCTGTAATACCGCCACCAATAATTACTAAATCATATTCATCATTTCTTAAATTCTTTTTAATATGTTCTCTCTTAAAAGTAGACAATGCCATTCCAAAACGCCTCCTAAAAAATGTAAAAACGAGAGACTTGTCCCACATAAACAATCCTTCAATTGTACATGTTCGAACAAATCTCTCGCTTCTCGATTCAAATATTAACTTAAATTGATTGTATCACAATGTTTATACAAAAGTCTAATCTACAAGTTTATTCTGTTTTAAAAACTTGTGTTGCTTCAACAGCTTTTTTCCAACCTCTATATAATTTTTCTCTTTCGCCTTCATCCATTTTCGGATCGAATTTTTCTTCTAATTTCCAGTTTTTAGCGATATCATCTTTACTCTCCCAGAATCCAACTGCTAATCCTGCTAAAAATGCAGCACCTAAAGCTGTAGTTTCTTGAATTTCAGGTCTTTCAACAGAAGTATTAACAATGTCTGCTTGGAACTGCATAATAAAGTTGTTTTTAACTGCACCACCATCGACACGTAAACTTTGGACATCAATACCAGAGTCTTTTGACATTGCTTCCATAACGTCACGAGTTTGGTAACATAGTGATTCTAAAGTTGCACGGATAAAGTGCTCTTTTTCAGTTCCACGTGATAAACCGAAAATCGCACCACGTGCTTCAGAATCCCAATATGGTGTTCCTAAACCTACAAAAGCTGGAACAACATAAACACCCTCAGTAGAGTCAACTCGTGTCGCATAACTTTCTGATTGTGGTGCTGAATTAATCATTCTTAATCCATCACGTAACCATTGGATTGCTGAACCCGAAACAAAGATGGAACCTTCAAGCGCATAATTTACTTTTCCATCAATACCATAAGCAATTGTTGTTAATAAACCACTTTCAGATTTAACCGCTTTGTCACCTGTATTCATTAACATGAAGCCACCAGTTCCATATGTGTTTTTCACGTCACCACGTTCGAAGCAAGCTTGTCCAAATAATGCTGCTTGTTGATCACCAGCTACACCAGCGATTGGTACTTCTTGACCATAGAAGTGGTAATCAATTGTCTTACCATATACTTCACTTGAAGGTTTAACTTCTGGCAACATATTTTTAGGTACTGTAAGTAGTTCTAATAACTCATCGTCCCATTCTAAATCATGGATATTAAACATTAATGTACGACTCGCATTTGAATAATCAGTAATATGCGCAGCTTTTCCTGATAATTTCCATACTAACCAAGTATCAATCGTTCCAAATAATAGATCGCCATTTTCTGCTTTTTCTCGTGCACCTTCAACATTGTCTAGAATCCATTTAACTTTTGTACCTGCAAAATACGGATCTAAAAGTAATCCTGTCTTATCTCTAAATGTTTGTTCATATCCTTGTTGTTTTAATTCTGAACAAATTGATTGTGTTTGACGTGATTGCCAAACAATTGCGTGATAAATTGGGCGGCCAGTATGTTTGTCCCAAACCACCGTTGTTTCGCGTTGGTTTGTAATACCGATACCTGCAATTTGATCAGCTCTAACATCATTTTCATTAATTACTTCCGTCATTACAGCTAACACAGATGTCCAAATTTCATTTGCATCATGTTCAACCCAACCTGATTGTGGAAAATATTGCTTAAACTCACGTTGTGCTACCCCTGCAATTTCCCCTTTTTGATTGAATAAAATCGCTCTTGAGCTTGTTGTTCCTTGGTCTATAGATAAAATATATTTTTCCATTAGTAGTATCTCCTTTATTAAAAAATAATCGCTAACCCATTGTACAAAATCTGTTAAATTTTGGCGAAAAAATAGCATAATCCATGAATCAAACATGTTAAATTATGCTATTTACGTTTCTTTTTATTTTAGTAAATTGATTCGATATCACCTTTTTTTGATGATTTATTTAAAATGTAACCTAAAATCAAAGTAATAATAACTACAACAATTGCAATTGCACAACCAATATTAAATGTATGTTTATAAAATACAGCGTATACCACTGCACCTAATAAACCACCGGCAATTGGTCCTAAGATAGGAACGATTGCATATGACCAATTTGAACCACCTTTACCAGCTATTGGTAAAATCGCATGTGCAATTCTCGGACCTAAATCACGTGCTGGGTTGATTGCATAACCAGTAGCACCGCCTAAACTTAATCCGATTGCAACAATTAATGCTCCGACAATTAAAGGATTTAAACCATCGGCAATTTTGTTTACACCGATAAATAAAATACCTAAAGTTAATGCCATTGTTCCGATAATCTCACTTAAAAAGTTGGCAAAGTAATTCTTAATAGCCGGTGCTGTAGAGAAAACACCTAATTTCGCGCCAGCTTCTTCTGTCGCTTTCCAATGTGGCAAGTACATTAACCATACAATTGTTGCTCCGACAATTGCACCTAACATTTGAGCAACAATATAACCAGGAACTAATGACCAATCAAAACTTCCGTCTAATGCAAGAGCTAAAGACACCGCTGGGTTTAAATGTGCACCTGAGAATTGACCGACAGCAAACACACCCATTGTAACCGCTAATCCCCATCCAGCTGTGATGACAATCCAATCAGCACCATTCGCAGCACTTCTCTTTAAATTGACATTGGCACAAACGCCACCACCAAAAAGGATTAAGATTGCAGTTCCTAGGAATTCTGCTAAATATACATTCATATTAAATGTCCTCCCAAAAAGACAAAGAGATTCCTACACCAGCAGTTTGGCTCGTAGAAATCTCCCGTCTCTATTCTATGTATTAACTTTTATTATATTTGTTATGATACTATCGATATGAAAGCGTTGTCAATGGTTTTTGTAAAAATTTTGTCAAATTTAATTTTTCAAGTCTTTATAAAAGTAGTTTAATTTGAAAACTAGAAATATCAATCCGCACTAATTTATTTATGACGCCATTATGTTTAATTGACATTCTTCAGCCATATTTTTTATGACTAGTTGCATTTTTTACTAATAAACACCTCTAAAACTTTAATGATTTTAATCGTTTTAGAGGTGCTAATTATGTTATTTAATTATTCTTTGTATGATACCTACTGCATATCCCATATGAAAACGGCTTTTTTAATATGTTATATGACTAAATCTCGTGAAAAATGAAATTTTTGCAGACTTATGATTTACCAAAGTTTATCATAACTAGTTGTTACATATTTCGCTCCATTTTTAACAGCTTCATTGACTTCATCTATTGTATTAATTAGGCCACCTGCAATGACTTGTGTGTTTGTTTCTTTCTGAATATGATGAATCGCTTTACTCGCAACACCTGGAAGTACTTCAACAAAATCAGGTTCAACTTTTTTTATCAAATCTATACTGCGTTTCAATGCTTGACTATCAATAATAAATACTCTAAAAATCGTTAAAGTATTTAATGATTTAGCTTTTTTTATTACTTTAGATTTAGTCGATACGATACCTTTTGGCTTGTATTGCTGAATAATAAATTCACTTGCAAATTCATCGTGGCTTAAACCTTTTATCAAATCTATATGAATAAAACACTCTATATGATTTTGCTTCAGCAATTCCATAATACTTTTTATATGTCCTATATGCATATCTAGAAGCACACACATTTTATAATCTGTTTTAATCAGTTTCTCTAAATCTTTAATGTTTCTTATGGCAGGCAATATGTTGTTATTCACTTGATTCATCCTCTCTACATCACACGCTTAAATAATTTTTCTAATTCGTATTTTGAAAAATTAATGATAATTGGACGACCATGTGGACATGTAAATGGATCTTCCGCTTCTCTTAATTGATCAATTAAATCAGACATTTCATGTTTTTGTAAATAATGATTCGCTTTAATAGATTTTTTACATGACATCATGATTGCTACATCTTCACGTAATTTTTTGATATCTACTTTTTTCTCTTCCAAAATTAGCTCAATCATATCTTTAATAATTTCTTCTACTTCATCTTTAGGGAACCAAACTGGATAGCTACTTACAATATAATCATGACCACCAAAATGTTCTAACATGATACCTACTTGTTGAAGCTCATTTTTATATTGATCAATGACTAATTGTTCATCTTTTGAAAAATGAAATGTTAACGGGATTAATAAATCTTGTACTTCATTGGTAACTTCACCTATTTTATCTCGAAAATATTCATATTTTATTCTTTCTTGAGCTGCATGCTGGTCAATCATGTACATGCCAAATTCATTTTGAGCAATAATATACGTTCCATGTACTTGGCCAACAATTTCCATATATGGAATTCTTCGTTTAGGGTCTTTACTTTTTGTTCCTTTAATATCGTTTACATCATAATAATCATCAGACGCTTTATTCTCATAATTTTGCACAGATGTATCGTCATTCGAATCAAATGTTTGATCCATTTCTTGTAGAATTTCTTGTTGCTTTTTGAAGTAGTCTTCATCTTTTTCACGTGTATTATTATAACCGGAAGATTCATCATCAGCTATTAAACTTTCAGACGTTTTCGTTACGAATGGATTATATGAATCTTCTCTTATAACTATTTCATCGTTTTGATTTTCTACCATAAATGGCTTACTGTTACTTTCTTCAGATGAAAACGTCTTCTCTTGATTATTCTCTGTGTTTTGTCTTTGTTCAAATTCGATTTTTTGTTGTTCGAATGAATGTAACACTTTATTTTTTTTCGGCACATAATCCAAGTTATTTTTAGGAATTAATATACGGTCTTTAAATGCTTCTTGTATTTTGCTCACTATCAATTGATATAGTTGCTCTTCTTTTGATAAACGCACTTCTAGTTTTGTTGGATGAACATTTACGTCTACTAAGATTGGATCCATTTCAATATTAATATAACAAATCGGGAACCTACCTATTGTTAAGAGTGTATGATAGCCTTCTAAAATCGCTTTATTTAGCATAAAGTTTTTAATGTATCGTCCATTAATAAAAATAGAAATATAGTGCTTATTACTTCTAGAATGTTCAGGCTTTGCAACAAAACCTTCAATGTGATAATCACTTGTATCTCCAGATATATGTACTAAATCTCGTGCAACTTTCATCCCATAAATCTCTGCCATCACTTCATTAGTTCGTCCTGAACCATTTGTACTTAACATTGTTTTGCCATCTGAAATGAGTGCTATTCGAATGTCCGGATGGCTCATTGCCATTCTGTTGACAATATCTGTTATTTTACCTAGTTCAGTGTATAAACTTTTAATATATTTTAAACGTGCTGGTGTATTATAAAATAATGATTCTACAAGTATATCTGTTCCTTTTTTCGCTTTTGCAGGCTTATGATTTAATATTTCACCATTTTCTACATATATTTCATTTCCATTAGCATTATCCGTGCAAGTCTTCAATGTTACTTTAGCAACTGATGAAATACTGGCTAGTGCTTCACCACGGAATCCTAATGTCCTAATATGAAATAAATCTTCATCTTGATCTAATTTACTAGTCGCATGTCTATGAAATACTAATCCTAAGTCTTCCGCTTCAATTCCGCTTCCATTATCGACTACGCGAATAGATTGGACGCCAGATTCCTCTACTTCAATGCTTATTTCTGTAGCGCCTGCATCTATAGCATTTTCCAACAGTTCTTTCACAACAGAACTCGGTCTTTCAACTACTTCACCTGCTGCGATTTTATTTGCTAATGAGGTTTGGAGTTCTTTAATTTTCCCCATTTTGCAACACCTCTATTTTAATTGATTTTGTAATTCACTTAACTTCACCAATGCCTCAATTGGTGTCATATTAGATAAATTCAAATTTTTAATTTGTAGTTCAATCTCGCTTTCTTGATCATTTTCAAACAAATCAAATGATGCTTGTTCAAAGTCTTTTTGAGATAAAGTATCAGTTGTTTCTTCAACACTTAAGTTTAAATTTTCTTGATTAATTTCAGGTTCATTTTCGACCATTTTTAAATTTGATATCGATGATTTTTTACCAGCAGACGCTTCAAACTCGCTTAGAATCACTTGTGCTCTGCTAATAACTTTTTCAGGTAAATCAGCTAATTTCGCAACTTGAATACCATAACTATCGTCAACTGCACCATCTTTGACTTTATGCAAGAATATAAGTTCACCTTTATATTCATTAGCAGCGACGTGAACATTTTTTAGACTTGGTAATGCTTGATCTAATGTTGTCAATTCATGATAATGTGTTGAAAATAACGTTTTAGCATGTGATGTTTCAGCTACATACTCTATCATTGCCTGCGCTAAAGCTAAACCGTCATACGTTGAAGTACCACGTCCAATTTCATCGAAAATAATCAAACTATCCTCTGTTGCATAAGTTAATGCCTTTTGTGCTTCTAGCATTTCTACCATAAACGTACTCTTACCTGAAACCAAATCATCTGCCGCACCTATTCTAGTGAATATTTGATCAAATATAGGTAACACTGCCTCTTTACAAGGGACATAAGCTCCCATTTGGGCCATTATACTAATTATGGCAACTTGTCTCATATATGTCGATTTACCAGACATATTCGGACCTGTAATTAAATATATAAATGTTTCATTATCTAATCGACAATTATTAGGCACATAGTCATTATAATCCATTACTCTTTCCACTACTGGGTGCCTAGATTCCACTAATTCTAATGTTTTATTTTCACTAAATGAAGGCCTAGTGTAATTATATTTTTGAGCAATTTCTGCAAAGCTCTGTAAACAATCTAGCTCTGAAATAATTTTAGCTTGTTGTTGTAAACGTTCAGTATATTTTTTAACTTCTTCACGTAGCTGAACAAATAATTGATATTCTAATTCGATGGCTTTGTCTTCCGCACCTAAAATGATATCTTCTTTTTCTTTAAGTTCATCAGTTATAAAACGTTCAGCATTCGATAACGTTTGCTTCCTCATATAACCAAATTCACTTGGTTCAAAATTTTGCAAGTTGGCACGTGTTATTTCTATAAAATAACCAAACACTTTATTAAAGCTTATTTTCAATGATTTTATTCCTGTACGTTGTCTTTCTTTGGCTTGTAATTCTGCTAACCATGTTTTTCCGTTTTTTGAAGCTTCAAGATATTCATCTAATTGCGTATTAAAACCAACTTTGAATAGTCCGCCATCTTTAACTGAAATTGGTGGTTCTTCTACTAAACTCTGTTCTAATATATCAAGTAAATCATCAAGGGGTTCTAGTTGATTAACTTGTACAAGAGTATTCTGATTCATAGAATTTAGTAATGCTTTAATATTCGGTATTTCAGAAATGGAATGTTTAAGTTGAATTAAATCTCTCGCATTAACATTTCCGTAACTAACACGCCCAACAAGACGTTCAATATCATACACTTGATTAAGATATGTTCTTAAGGTGTCTCTTTCTATGAAATGAGCACTAAATTCATCAACGATATCTAATCGTGCTTCAATTTGTTCTTTACTTATTAGTGGTCTATCTATCCATTGTTTTAAGCGGCGTGCTCCCATTGGTGTTTTCGTTTCGTCCATTAGCCAAAGTAGCGTTCCTTTTTTTGATTTTAATCGAATGCTTTCCGTTAACTCAAGGTTTCTCTTAGCATAAAAATCCATTTTCATATAATCTATAGCTGCATATTGAACAACATCCTCGATATGCGATAAATCACGTTTTTGTGTATGATGAATATAATCTAGCAATAATTGTGTCGCTTGATACATTAATTTATGTTCAGTTTGATTCACACTATAGATTTCTGATGATAACGTTTCCCTGACTGTTATTGTTTCTGTCACCATATTAATTTGTCTTTTTAAATTATCGGAAATATTGTCATTGATAACAACTTCGTTAGGGTTTATCGTCGTAATTTCATTTAATAAAGTCGCTTCATCATTAAAATGTGTAACCTTTAATTCGCCAGTAGAAACATCACAGTAACTAAGCGCAATTTCAGGTTGATTCATAACAAAACTTAAAATATAGTTATTTTGTTTATCATCTACACCACCTTGCTCCATCACAGTTCCTGGAGTCACAATTCTTAATACCTCACGTCTAACCATACCTTTCGTTTGTTTCGGATCTTCCATCTGTTCACAAATAGCTACTTTATATCCATTATTAACAAGTGTATCTATATAACTATCTGCAGAATGATACGGAACACCACACATCGGAATTGGATTTTCTTTTTTAGCATCTCTTTTAGTTAAAGTAATTTCAAGTACACGTGATGCCTCCTTGGCATCTTCATAAAACATTTCATAGAAATCACCTAGTCTAAAAAATAATAAGCAATCTTGGTATTCTGATTTTATTTTTAAATATTGCTGCATCATTGGTGTAACATTAGACATATTATTTCTTCACAACCCTTGTCTCTTTTTAAAATTTGTCTTTACAATATATTCGTTTGTAAGCTTTCTAATTATTAATTATTTAACTTATACATTTTAACATACTTACTTTTACAAACCTATTCATACCATATAATCACGAAGCATCTTAAATGTATAAGAAAACGCCTCAAACCTAATAAAATGTGTCAATAGCATGTTTAGAATTATATTAAAATTCTAACATTCAAGACATTTAATTAAGTAAGGGCGTTCAATATTAAAATGAACAATGACTCTGTTTGAAATCATATATCATAAAATTATTTTATAAACCTTTGAAGAATACCACGTTTTTTTAGAGTAATTAATAAGAAATAACTTATAATAGATCCGATAGCACTTGAGACTATGAACGTAATCATTAACGGTTTAATGAAGAAGTCTTGAAGCCCGAGGAAATATGCTAATGGTATACAAATTAAACTTCCGATGACACCAGTTCCAAGTACTTCACCGACCGCGGCCATGAATATATGTTTACGATATATGTAAAACATACTAGCCAATAAAACTCCAATCATACTACCCGGAAATGCAAAAGCTGTACCAGTACCAAAAAGAACTCTTAAAATTGATGATATAAGCGCTTGAGCTAATCCATACCAAGGACCTACTATGACCGCACTTAATACATTTACAAAATGCTGTACTGGTGCTGCCTTAACTGGTCCTAGAGGAATGATGATAATACTGCTTAATACAACATTTATTGCAATTAAAAGTGCAGTTATAGCCAGTTTTCTTGATTTCATATGATTGTTCTCCTTTTTGTTTGTAATTAATCACTATGCTTGGCTTTATTATGGTCATTTAAACGTGTTTCCATTGTTGATACAAACATTTTCAATAATTGATTCGCTTCATATTGTGAAGTTTGAAACTGTTCAACTATGGGCAATGTATTTATTTCTGCTTCTATACTTTGAATGGTATGTTCCGACTGTTCTAGCGCATTTTTTTTCCCGTAATTTTGAAAGTTTACTGCTTGTTTTTGATGCTTTTTTAACATATCCATTTTAGTCTTTATCGTTTGGTTCTGATGAATCTGTGCTTCAATTTGTTGATATGTTTTGATAGTATCCAAATTTTTAATTTTATTTGCAATATTATCCGCTTGTTTCAACACGTCATCTTTATTATACATTTATTGAATCACCATTTCCGGCTCTACTTCCTTTACAAAACTGCCATTTAATGAATACTGTTTAGCTTCATCTATTCGTACTTCCACTAGTTTACCAATCATTTCTTTAGGCGCTTTGAAATTAACTAGCTTATTTTTATCAGTGTAGCCAGCAAGAACCTGATCATCTTTTTTACTACTACCTTCACAAAGTACTGTTACAGTTTGTCCTTCGTACTTACTCATAGCTATTTGTGAATAATGACCAACTTTTTTATTCAAACGTTGCAATCGTTCCTTTTTGACATTTAAAGGTACATTATCTTTCATTTTAGCAGCAGGCGTACCATCACGTTGTGAATACAAATACGTATATGCATGTTCAAAACCAACTTCATCATACAGAGTTAAAGTTTCTTCAAATTGTTCCTCTGATTCATTTGGATACCCTACAATAATATCTGTAGTTAATGCTACATTAGGAATTCTATCTTTGATTCGTTTTACTAAATCCAAATAACTTTCTCGTGTATATTTTCTACCCATTATTTTTAATACTGCATTATTTCCAGATTGAACTGGCAAGTGGATATGCGGAACGATATTACCACCCTCTGAAATAACATCAATCATGTGATCTGTAAAGTCCCAAGGATGACTTGTTGTGAAACGAACTCTTGGAATCGCTATTTTAGAAATTGCTTGTAAAAGATCTCCTAAGTCATATTCTATATCCTGTAAATCTTTACCATAAGAATTTACATTTTGACCTAAAAGCGTTATTTCTTTGTAACCTTCACGAGCAAGTTCACGTACTTCATCTATAATGTCTTCAGGTCTACGGCTTCGTTCTTTACCTCTTGTAAATGGAACAATACAATATGTACAAAACTTATCACAACCATACATAATATTGACCCATGCTTTAATGTTGCCTTCACGGACTTTTGGAAGATTTTCAATAACGTCTCCTTCTTTAGACCATACTTCAACAACCATTGCTTTAGATAAGTATGCTTCTTCTAAAATTTCTGGTAAATGATGAATATTATGTGTACCAAATATCATATCTACATTTTGATACGATTTTAAAATTTTATTCACTACTGACTCTTCTTGTGACATACAACCACAAACACCGATTAAAATATCAGGTCGTTCTTTTTTCAAATGCTTCAAATTACCTATTTCACTAAACACTTTGTTCTCGGCATTTTCTCTAATCGCACATGTATTAATTAAAATAACATCTGCAGTGTTAATATCAGTCGTTGCTTGATAGCCTAATGCTTCAAGTATACCAGCAATGACCTCAGTGTCATGTGCATTCATTTGACATCCATATGTTTTAATTAAAAATGTACGCTCGTTCCCCATACCGCGATATTTTTCATCAATTTGGAAATCTCTATTATAACGAACTTCTTGTTTACCTCTTTTTTTCGCTTCTTTTAAATTAGGCGGCTGATAAACATGTTCAAAATATTTACTATAATCTTTTTCTGCTTTCTTATCTCTCTCAGCTAAAACATCTACAGAACTTGCTTTTCTTTGTTCTTCGTTCACTTTACAAAATCCTTTCTATTTGCCCGTATCATTTAATAATTATATTAAATTTAACTATAAAGTGCAAAAACAGTTAAAGTTATACGTCATCTCTAACAAGCCAATTCAAATCCAGTTTACTTCACTTTTAATGTTATTCATCATATTTTTCAGTTAAAGTTTCAATAGTGATGCCATCTGGCACATGATAAAACTTAACTTGGCTAATAATACTTGGACATTCAAGTTCCACCATTCGTTCATTTAATGATTGTATTAAATTTAAACATTCATTCATATTTCCTTGTACTGTCGTTTCTAACGGACCTACTCTAAAATGCAAACCAGATTCGTCAATTATTTTAATCGCCTCGTCTACGTAAGGTATAACATTGTCATTGTTTGGTGTTTTAGGAATTATTTGTATACTCATTAATGTGTCTTTCATTTTTAAAAACTCCTTTATTTTTTGTAATAGTAAAAAACTGAGTAGCATAAATGGATCTGTTATAAATACATTTATACGACTCAGTTTTAATTATTAAATAAATTGTTCAGTTAATGCATTGAAGGTGTCTTCAGTAATTTTGATATCTCTTTTAGCAAGTGGTGTATCATCTAACTCTTTAATTTGAGATTCATATGATGGTGTTTCTTTATCTTGATAAACAATACCAGTTACTAAAGATTCATGTTCAATAACAGTTTTAGTCGCTAATTGTTTATCTGTAGAATCATAATTTTCAATGTCATCAACACTTGTTAAATGTTCTTTAAACCAATCGTATGTGTTAATTTTATTATAAGTCACACATGGTGAAAAGACATTAACGAATGAAAATCCATCATGATTAATTGCATCTTCAATTAGTTTTGTTAATCCTTTAATATCGCTTGAAAAACCTTGGGCTACAAATGTGGCACCAGATGATAATGCTAATTCTAAAGGCGCAACATTTTTTTCTATATTACCTTTTGGCGTTGTTTTAGTAACAAATCCTACTGCTGATGACGGCGATGTTTGTCCCTTTGTCAAACCATAAATTTGATTATCCATGACTATATACGTCATGTTCATATTTCTTCTTAAAGCATGGATTGTATGCCCCATACCTATAGCATAACCATCACCATCTCCTCCAGATGCAATAACAGTTAAATCTTTATTCGCCATTTTTACACCTTGAGCTAAAGGTAATGCACGTCCGTGAATAGAATGAACGCCATAAGAATTAATATATCCTGAAAGACGGCCAGAACATCCTATACCGGTGATGATAGCTACTTCTTCAGGTTCTAACCCTATATTTGCGGCTGCTTTTTGAATTGCAGCTTGTACTGAGAAATCGCCACATCCAGGGCACCAGTTAGGCTTAACATTATTTCTAAAATCTTTAAATGTCGCCATCTATACCATCTCCTTTATTTCAGTAGCAATTATTTTGCCTTTTTCTTCAATTTCATGTGGTAGGAAAGGTGTCCCATCATACTTTGTATAATTTTCAATCTTATCATGAATATTGACATTCATTTTTATAATACTAGCCAATTGTCCTTGATAATTGTGCTCCACTACAACGACTTTCTTCGCTTTATTAACTGCATCTTGAATAACGCTTGTTGGGAATGGATGCAATTGTCTAATTTGTACAGTGTTAACTTTTATACCTTGTTGATTCAAACGGTTACTACCTTCTTGAATTGCACCTTTTGTAGAAATAAAACCGATATAAAGAATATCTGCATCCTCATGTTGTAAGTTAGCTTCTACTGGCGATTCAATTAGTAACTGCTCAATTTTACGCATTCGTTTTTCCATTTGTTGTTGTCTATTTGACGCAGATTCACTAGGTTTACCTTCTTCATTGTGTTCCACACCAGTTATATGATGAATACCTCCTTTAACACCGGGGATAGGTCTAGGAGAAACACCATTGGATGTTAACGCATAACGCTTGAAATAACCTTTATCATCTTCTTCACGTTCAATATCAGATTGAATGATTTCACCACGTTTAATTTCAATGCGATTATAATCTAATTTTTCAACAGTTTGTTTACCTAAAGATAATTGCAAATCACTTAAAACTATAACAGGGCATTGATATTGTTCTGCTAAATTAAAGGCTTCCATAGTTAAATAAAATGCATCTTCTGCATCAGTTGGTGCTACAACTATTTTTGGAATATCACCATGTGTACCATAAATCATTTGCATTAAATCTGACTGTTCTTGTTTCGTAGGTAATCCAGTAGAAGGTCCACCTCGTTGAGTATTAATAATGACTAATGGCGTTTCAGTCATACCAGATAATCCAATTGCTTCCATCATTAAAGATAAACCTGGACCAGCACTAGCCGTAAACGCTCTGACTCCACCATAATTTGCACCAATAGCCATAGTTACAGCAGCAATTTCATCTTCTGTTTGAATAACCGCTCCGTTTACTTTAGATATATTGGCAATCATATATTCCATAACTTCAGACGCAGGTGTAATAGGATATGCCGCCATAAATTGTGAACCTGCAGCAATTGCACCTAATCCAATGGCATCGTTACCAATCATATATAGATGTGGTAGTGCATCTGTTGACTCTAATTCAAAGTCCCCGTCGATTTCAGGTAAGCGGGATTGCATTAATTGATAACCTTCGTTTAATGCTTGGATATTGACTTCAACTACCTTGTCACCTTTTTTAGAAAACATATTAGTAATAAGTTCTTCAAATGTATTTGTATTCAAATTCATCAATGCGCTAGTAGCACCTATTGCAACCATGTTTTTCATTAATGCTGTACCTAATTCTTTAGCGGTTGCTGTAAAAGGTAATTCAATAAGCTGTGCATGACATCCTTCTGGTTTCACAGGTTTAGCCTTGGCATCAGCTAAAATAATACTGTCTTCTCTCATTTCATGATGGTTAACATCAATTGTTTCTTGGTCAAATGCAATCAAAATATCTAAATCATCACTAATTGCATGAACAGGCGTCGTAGAAACTCTAATTTTATTATTCGTATGTCCACCTTTGATACGACTTGAAAAATGTCTATATCCATATAAATAATATCCTTTTCTATTCATAGCCGTAGCGAAGATTTCCCCAGTTGATTCAATACCTTCGCCTTGTTGACCGCCAACTTTCCACGATAATTGTGGTTTCATAGTTATATGCCTCCTATGGATATATTTCATATTAAATGATAACAAAAAGAACCACCGATTTACTATGTAAACAGTGGTACTATATTAAATTCATACTAATGGACGATAGGGTCCAATTCGAATGTTTACTTACGTAATTTTAAAATGTTGAAAATGGATGGTCATCATTTATCAATATACGTTCGATGTGCTTTGTTTTACCTTCTTTGTCTAAATCAATAACAACACCAGATAATACACTTCTACCTTCATTTGGAACAACATGTCTTTGTGGCAAACTAGTGATAAAACGCTCAATTACCTCTGTTTTATTTATTCCTAAAATGCCATCATAAAAACCTGTCATACCAACATCCGTTATATACCCTGTCCCCTTTGGTAAAATACGTTCATCTGCTGTTTGAATGTGTGTATGCGTTCCAACAACAGCGCTAGCTCTACCATCTAAATGCCATCCCATTGCATACTTTTCAGAAGTTGTTTCTGCATGAAAATCAACAAATATAAACGGAGTTTGTTCTTGTGCTTCCTTGACTAATTGATCTGCCTTTTTAAAAGGATCATCAATATCTGGCATAAACGCTCTTCCTTGCAGATTAATAACTGCAAGTTTAATATCATTAATTTGTATAAATCTCATACCAATTCCCGGCGCTTCATCCGGAAAATTCGCTGGTCTTACTAGTCGTTTTGCTTCATCTATAAAATCATAAATTTCACGTTGACCATATGTGTGATTACCCATAGTCATGAAATCTACACCATTTCTTAGTAATTGTTTATATATTTTTTCAGTCAAACCTTTACCATGTGCTGCATTTTCAGCATTTACAATTGTAACTGTTGGTTTATACTTTTGCTTCAGTTGAGGTATGTACGTTTCAATTGCGTCTCGTCCAATTTTACCTACGATATCCCCTATAAACATTATTCTCATGTTTTGTTCATCCTCTCATAAATACTAGTTTAATTCATACGTTCTAATATTTAAAGTAAATATTAAATTCTTTGAATTATTTTTCTTCAATTATAGAGAGACATTACTTTGTCTGAAAACTTCAATATGTTAGTATTAAGACATCAAAATAAATAGGAGTTGTAAATAAATACATGTCTATTAATATTGATCCAGAAAAATTTGCAGAATTAGTGGTTATGTCTAACCCATCAAAATTCGAAGATGCAGAGGATATAGCTAAAGAAAGTTTAAAGCTTTACATTAATGCATATCGTTTAGCAGAGAGATATTCAACGATTGCAACAAATTGTTATGATACTGCAGAAGTTATAAAAGAATTAAAGAAAACAGATTTACAATTAAAATAACTCAACTTAGAAATAAATCCTAATTAATATTGCAGAAGAGAAGATGTGTTACATCTTCTCTTCTTTTTTATTGGATAGAAAAGCAATCATCTTTATAGGTTTACATAATATAAATATAGTAATTACGAAGCCTAAAACATTTTTATTAAAAGCAATAACTTCTTATTTAATATAAGGTCCGTCTTACTTTCAAATAACTACTGTTTAATATAGTTATTACCGATAAAGTGCTGTCTAACTAGATTAAGACTACAACTTAAAAAAGCTCCCTCACTAATTTGTGAGGGAGACAAAAATTATTTCGCATATTCTACTGCTCTAGTCTCTCGAACAACTGTCACCTTGATATGACCAGGATATTGTAATTCATCTTCAATCTGATTTTTAATATCTCTAGCCAATCGATAAGATTTTAAATCATCAATTTCTTCAGGAGATACAATCACTCGGATTTCTCTACCTGCCTGAATCGCAAATGCTTTTTCTACACCATCATAACTTTCTGATAACGTTTCTAAACGTTCTAATCGACGAATATAATTCTCTAATGTTTCTTTTCTTGCACCTGGACGAGCCGCAGACAATGCATCTGCAGCAGCAACAAGGATAGATATAATAGATGTAGGTTCAACATCACCATGATGAGAATGGATTGCATTAATAACTGTTTCATTTTCACCATATTTTTTCGCTAATTCTACACCGATTTCAACATGACTACCTTCTACTTCATGATCAATTGCTTTACCAACATCATGTAAAAGTCCAGCTCGTTTCGCTAATGTCTCATCTTCGCCTAGCTCAGCAGCTAACATACTAGCAAGATGCGCAACTTCAATTGAATGTTTAAGTACATTTTGACCGTAACTTGTACGATAGTTTAAACGCCCTACAATTTTTACTAAGTCAGGATGCATATTATGTGCGTTCACTTCAAATGTAGCTTGTTCACCTGCTTCTCTAATAATATCGTCTACTTCTTTTCTAGCTTTTTCGACCATATCTTCAATTCTGCCTGGATGAATACGTCCATCAGATACTAAGTTAACAAGTGCTGTTCTAGCAATTTCTCTTCTTATTGGATCAAAACCAGATAATATAACCGCTTCTGGTGTGTCATCAATAATTAAATCAATGCCAGTTAAAGTTTCAAGTGTGCGGATGTTTCGTCCTTCTCGTCCAATGATTCGACCTTTCATCTCATCATTAGGTAAGTTAACTACTGATACCGTTGATTCACTTGTGTGATCTGCTGCTAATCTTTGTACTGCTGTAGCTAATAATTCTTTTGCTGTTTTATCAACTTTTTCTTTAGCTTCTTTTTCTTTTTCTTTAACAAGTACTGCAATATCTTGTGACAGTTCTTCCTCAACTCTTTGAAGTTGCTCATTAATAGCTTCTTCTTGAGTGAGACCGGAGATGCGTTCTAATTCTTGTTCATGCTTCATTATTAACGTTTGAACACTACTCTCTTTTGCATCTACTTGTTGTTGTTTTTCTTCAATTTTTGATTCTTTTTGCTCTAAAATCTCATCTTTTTTATCTAATAGATCAGATTTACGCTCTAAGTTTTCTTCTTTTTGAAGAAGTCGGGTTTCTTGTCTTTGAAGTTCACTACGTCTTTCACGTAGTTCTGCTTCAGTTTGTTCTCTTAGGATTTGGTTTTCTTCTTTTGCCTCAAGTAATTTCTCTTTTTTGATATTGTCAGCTTCTTTATGTGCTTGATTTACAATATCTTCGGCAGTTTGTCTAGCTTGTGATTGCTTTTGAAGCAACAAATTTCGGGCAACAACATACCCTCCAACAACTCCTAGAATGATCCCCAGCAAAATGAGTAGGAGGCTTAATAAATTCACACAAACACCTCCTTTTCTAGGGTTTGCTCTTTATATGAAATTCAATATGACTTTATGAAATTATATATAAATCATACAAATTAATTGTACGGTTTATAGGAGATAAGTGTCAAGTTATCAATTTGCACTTTTGCACTATATTGAATGCTATTTCTACTATTTTCTAAAGTTTTGAAGCTCGATTATAAAACTATTGATAATGTAATAATAAATAAAATAAAAAACCTTATAGTCTCGATTTGTAGTGTATCCCATAAAGTTAGATATTATTCTAGCTTTATGAGATGAATATCACTTTCAATCAATCCTATAAGGATATTTGCTAAGTTTAACTATAGATATAAATTTGTGTACTATTCTTCGTCAAATAATGACTTTGGTGCATCTTCTGTTTCTTCAACATCACCATCAGATATACCTAATTTTTCTCTCAATTTACGATCAATTTCTTCTTTAATTTGTGGATTTTCTTTCAAGTACATTTTAACATTTTCCTTACCTTGACCCATTCGTTCGCCATTGTAAGAATACCATGCTCCTGATTTATCAACGATGTCGTTTTCAACACCTAAATCAATAAGTTCACCCTCTTTAGAAATACCTTGTCCATACATAATATCAACTTCAGCTACTCTAAATGGTGGTGCCACTTTATTTTTAACGACTTTAATTTTAGTTCTATTACCTACAATTTCTTGTCCTTGTTTAAGCTGTTCTGCACGACGTACTTCTAGTCTTACTGAACTATAGAATTTTAATGCACGTCCACCTGGTGTAGTCTCTGGATTACCGAACATAACACCAACTTTTTCACGAATTTGGTTGATGAAAATAGCAGTTGTATTTGATTTAGAAATAGCACCTGAAAGTTTACGTAACGCTTGTGACATTAAACGAGCTTGTAAACCAACGTGAGTGTCTCCCATTTCTCCTTCAATTTCAGCTTTAGGTGTTAAAGCAGCAACTGAGTCTACAACTACAATATCAACTGCACCACTTCTAACAAATGCTTCGGCGATTTCAAGACCTTGTTCACCATGATCCGGTTGCGATAAATATAAATTATCGATATCTACGCCTAATGCTTGAGCATATTCTGGATCTAAAGCATGTTCAGCATCGATAAATGCTGCCACCCCGCCATTACTTTGTACTTCAGCAATAGCGTGAAGCGCTACTGTTGTCTTACCAGAACTTTCAGGACCATAAATTTCAATAATTCGTCCTTTAGGATAGCCACCTACACCTAGCGCATTATCTAATGTAACTGAACCAGTTGATGTAGTTGAAACTCGGCGACCTATATTGTCACCCAACTTCATTACGGCACCTTTACCGAAAGATTTCTCCATATTTTTAATTACTGTATCTAAAGCTTTTTGACGATCGTTATCCAAAGCGAGACCTCCTAATTGAAATTGCTATCTTTTAATTATCTTACCAATACTATACAAGGATTCAAAATAAAATACAAGTGTTTTGCGAATATTTGTTCGTATAAAATCTTGAAATCAAAACGCAAAAACGAACAAACGTGCTTATATTTTTATCGATAATACAATTAATTTGTTGTTCTAAGCCAATTTAATAATCTTATGAGCGCATAATTTTGACTTCTGTTCTTTAATAAATTTCTAGATTTAGACATTTTAAATTGCTCAGTTTTAAATTCAAAGTTATTATCATAGCCTATATGGACTACACCATCATACTCTAATAGAATAATTGCTGATGACACATTAAACAATTTATTAACAAATTGCACTGCATCTTTTAATTGCTGCTCAATAGGTTTATTAATATCAACAAAGTTTTCATTGTGATTAATCATACCCTTTAGAACATCGTTTAAATCCACTTCTTTCAATCGATGATATAAAGCACCATTAGTAATACCATCATATATTACAAAAGGTTCATGAATTTTCTTTATTACAGCTTGCTCAATTAATGTGTCATCTGAACCATAATAATATTCTCCAATACGATCAAGAATTTCTTGTTTAACAGGTTGAATCAATGATTGTGCTTGTTCTTTTGAGTCGGCATTTGCAGTCAATCTAATATATACTTCATGACTTCCCGCCAAAGGCGCAATCGTAGGATTAGTCTGTTTATCGATAAGATCTATTAATATTGTTTCTACTTTAGATTCACCTATTCCCGCAAATCTTAATAGTTCAGAATGTATAATTCGATTATGGTTTATAAAATGTGACAACAATTCATTTTTCACCATTGGTTGCATTTCTTTCGGTGGACCTGGTAATAAAATAATTTGTTTGTTTTCAAAATTCACCATCATTCCTGGAGCCATGCCATGATGATTTGTTAATACAGTTGAACCTTCAATTACTAAAGCCTGTTGTTTATTATTAGGTGTCATTTCTTGTCCTTGTTCCTCAAAATAGCTTTCAATATATTTTAAAGAAGGCTCATCAATAACTAAATCTTTACCAACAATCTGGGCCACTGTATGCTTCGTTAAGTCATCTTTCGTAGGACCTAAGCCACCTGTTAAAATAACAGTATCATATTTTTCTAGCGCATGACGTACACTTGATTCTAAACGTTTTTTATTATCTCCAATAACTTTATGTTCTAATACATTTTGTCCAATTTCATTAAATACTTTAGATAGAAATTGTCCGTTGGTATTAGCGATTTGACCTAGCAATAGTTCTGAGCCTACAGCAATAATGGCAATTGACATTTATATCCCCCTTGTATCGTTTAATTCATTTTTTCATGTATTTCATTTAAAAATTCACATCAATTTTAGATTCAATGTATCAGATGCTACTACAGATTTTCCCTAAAAAAATGAACGAATATTGTTTTACAATATATCATTATAAACAATTGCGTGGCTAATTTCTAAAATTGGGATTAAAAAAACTAGATTCCATATGAAAATGAAATCTAGTATAAACAAATATTTATTTTTGTTTAAAAACATCTCTACCTTTATAAAAGTATTCAATACCAGATAAGATAGTAAAAATAACGCCAATGTATAATAAAATTTGTCCTAATGACAAACCAATCAATGTTGCCAATGGATCACCTAATAACAACCAAGTAATTGCTACCATAGTAACTGCTGTTTTAATTTTACCTAATTGACCAGCTGCACTTACGAATCCTTGTTCAATTTGTAGTAAACGTAAACCAGTTACGGCAAATTCTCTGGCAATAATAATGATTGCTACTACAGAATTTGTTAGTCCTAGTTGCACAAGTACAATTAAAGCACTTGCAACTAATAATTTATCCGCTAATGGATCCAAAAATTTCCCCATATTTGTAACTAAATTCCATTTTCTAGCTAAATAACCATCAACAAAATCGCTAAGGGAAGCCAATATAAAAATAAAACCACTGATTAATAACTCAATTCTTATTTCATATCCTCCTAGAAATGACACATTGCCAAATCCAAAATCAACTAACGCAAACAATATAAAAACTGGTATTAACACTACTCTAAAAACCGTAATCTGGTTCGGAATATTCATTATACATCCTCATTTCTCACTAATTTATTTCTGTTAAAATATTAAAACTAACATGATCCATAACAATAAAGTTATTAAAACTGTAATACCCATGATTACTAATAATTGTATTGGCTCTTTTGATTTACTCTTATAATCTAAGTCTTTATTATTATTGAAAACTGTAATTACTTCGTCCCATTCGGCTTGGTTCGATGGAATTTCATCTTGATGAGCTTGAATTAATTGGTTAGGTTCAATATTTACTACGCTTGCATATTTTCTAATAAATCCTTCGCTGTAATTTTTATTCGGTAGTTGATCGAATTCATTATTTTCAATATGCACTAGCATTTCACGTTTAATTCCAGTACGTTGCTCTAATTCTGTTAAAGTCATTCCTAACCTTTCACGTCTACCTTTTAGCGCTTCACCGACCGTTTTCAATTCATAGCCTCCTTACACTTACTCGAAGAAACCAAAACCACCACCAAACGGATCTCCAAAATCTAAATTATTCTTACTTTGGACTGTCTGTTTCTTCATTTCTTCGTAATGTATTTCTTGATTTTCATTTTCTCTCAATTCGATAATATAGTCAAAATCTTCCATTGTACAAGTACTTGTTTCAACAAATAAATCTGGATGTTCAACGACTTTGATTGATGGTAACGTCATAACTTCGTTAACAAGCTCTTGATGTTTTGGATTAGATTCTCTGGCAGTAACTGCACCATCAATAATGTATACATGATTGGCATCATATTCCCCTTTAATTAGAGAGCTACGTACAGTTTGTTTTATTAAAGTAGAACTAATAAATAACCATCTCTTATGTGCACAAACACTTCCCGCAACAATTGATTCAGTTTTACCAACTCGTGGCATACCTCTAATGCCAATCAACTTATGACCTTCTTCTTTGAACAATTCAGCTAAAAAGTCTACTAACAAGCCTAAATCTTCACGCTCAAATCGAAAGGTTTTCTTATCTTTTGCATCTTGCTCAATATATCTACCATGTCTTACTGCAAGACGGTCTCTTAATTCTGGTTTTTTAAGCTTTGTTATTTCAATTTCATTTATACCACGAGCTATTTGCTCAAAACGTTCAACTTTTTCAAGATTGTCTGTTTTAATTAAAAGGCCTCGTTTACCTTGATCAACACCATTAATTGTAACAATACTTATACCTAACATACCTAATAAACTAGATACATCACCTAAAAGACCCGGTCTATTAATTTCAATTTCGTATTCTAGGTACCATTCTTTTTTCTCTGCAACTGTCATGGTGAACCTCACCCCTTGTTTAATTAACAAATTATGATTCATTGTAATATTCATATTATAACATCAATCATAAAAACATTTGCTCATAAAAATAGTTCTATATTTTAAATATACCAAGCACCATTAACTTTCTGTATAGTTCCAGTAACACTTCTAGCATTTGGGTGATATAAATAGGCGCATGTATGAGCAACCTCACTCGGTAAAATCAATCGCTGTTGTGGTAATTCAGTTATCATTGCTTGAAGTTCATCTTCTTGCCACTCACTTGCCATATTACCGGCTACAAATCCAGGTGCGATAGCATTTACTGTCACTGATGTTAGTGCAAGCTCTTGACTAAGCGCCTTAACGAAACCTAATTGTGCACTTTTCATCGTCGAATAAATAGTTTCCATACTAGCTCCTGTCTCACCCCAAATTGATGAAATTACAATAATTCTTCCATTGTCACTTTGACGTAAAACATCAACGAAATATCTACATAATCGAATTAATTGCAAGACATTTAACTGATAACATGCATCAATATCATGGTCTTTCATATCTTGTAAAACACCATATAAAGACTGACCACTTGCATATATTAAACAGTCTAATGATTTAATGTCACCAAATGTTTTGTCAATATCAATTGTTTGAGATAAATCCGCTTGTATAAAACGAACTTTATCATCATTAAATTTGCTAGTTAATTCATTTATATCAGTACGATAATATTGCACATAAACTTCAAATCCATCAGTTAATAATTGTTTGACTATCTCAGAACCAATTGAACCAGAACCACCTAATACTAATGCTTTCATTACTTTTTAATCTCCAAACGACTATCGACTTGCTGATCTAAATTTAAATATAACGATGACGTTTCATTAATACTATCTAACGTGATGTTTTCAACAATGTCTAACATGTCAAACACACTAACACCTTCAAAATACAATTTAGTATATTGATTAGCAATATATTCAGGTGAGTTTAAACTTGATATGAACTCACCTATAAATTGCTTTTTCAAAAGTTCAAATGCTTCTGCATCTTGGAAATTGCCTTTTTTATCACGCAACTCATCTAATAATAATTTTTTTAATTTATCTGGTTCTTCAGTAGCGCTTGTCACGATTGAAAAACTATACGTCGGCTCTAGTACAAATTGATAACCAAATGTATCATCGATAAGTCCTTCGTTTAATAAATTCTGATAAAAATCTGTTTCTTCCCCAAAAATTAACTCAAAGAATAATGACATTTCTAAATCACGTTGTACATATTTTTGAGGCGCTTCTTGTAATGGTTTATTTTTAAAACCAAGCATTAGTCTTGGTGATTGAATTTTCATAGATTCAGTAACAAATGCTTCTTTAACATCCTCCGGTTCATCAACAAGTCCTCGTTCGATTTTGGGTTGGTTAACTTTATTACGAGCATCCTCGTGTTGTTTTACTATTCGACATATTTCTTCTGGATTCACATCACCAACAACAAATAAAACCATATTTGATGGATGATAAAACGTTTCATAACATAGATACAAATCATCTTTTGTAATATCGTATATACTTTCTACACTACCGGCAATATCAACACGTATTGGATGTTGTTGATACATTGCACGCAATGTATTAAACATTAATTTATATCCAGGTTGTTCTTGATACATTTTTATTTCTTCTGCAATAATACCTTTTTCTTTATCAACAGTTTCTTTTGTAAAATAAGGCGTTTCAACCATTGTAAGTAAACGTTTAATGTTGTTTTCAATATTATCAGTTGCACTGAACAAGTAGCTTGTACGATCAAAGCTTGTAAACGCATTTGCTTGTGCATTATCTTCAGCAAACGCAGTAAATAAGTCTTCTTCTTCTTTTTCAAATAATTTATGTTCTAAAAAGTGAGCAACTCCATCAGGTACAGTAACAAATTGGTCTTGTCCAAGGGGTTTGAATTGATTATCTAATGAACCAAATTGTGTAGTGTAAGTGACAAATGTCTTTTGAAAACCTGGTTTGGGGATAATAAATAATCGTAAACCATTTTCTAATTCTTGTTCGAATACTCTTTCGTCTATTAATTCATAATAACGCTCTTTCATTATTTATCCCCTCCTTTTGTCAACACATAGATTGTATCTAAAAATGCTTTTTCAGCAACAGAAACAATATCTTCGCGACTTACCTTCTGTATATCATTTATAAATGTTTCTTTGCTTTGTGGTTGCTCTAATAATATTTGGTTATGCATAATCTCTATAATACTTTTCGGACGATCTTCAGATTCATATCGATGAGAAATGATTACTTTTTTAGCTAACTCTAATTTTTCTTCAGTGAAATCTCCTGCTTTTATTTTTTCAAATTCACTTATAATAGTGTCTTTTGCAGTTTCGTACTTATCACTTGAAACCCCACTCAAAACAAATAAATAGCCATTTTTGCCATCAATTTGTGAATGTATAGAGTACGCTAAACTTTGCTTTTCTCGCACTTCATTAAATAAAACAGATGAAGGATCTCCTCCAAACATCATGTTAAATACAACAAAGGCAGCATATCCACTTTGTCCATATTGTGTTGGAAAACGGTATCCCATATTTAATTTAGCTTGATCCACGTCATCATATTCAACAATATAATCAACTTCTTCATCGTGTAAATGATGAGTAGAATGTTGGAATTGATGTTTATCGAATGGTTTAAGTGCAAATTTTTCACGTATTTGTTTCTCAACACTTTCAGGTTCTACATTGCCGACAACATAAACAGAACATTGATCATTATTAATCATTGATTGATATGTATGATATAGTGTTTCAGCAGTAATATGTGGGATTTGTTCTAGTTGTCCTGTAGATAAGTATTTATATGCTTCATTTTCAAACATATGGTCGAGTAATTTTAAAAACGAATATTGTGCTTTATTATCTACCATTGCTTCTATTTTTTTTGCTAATAATGTTTTCTCTTGGTTAACAAAATTATCATTGAATGCTTTATTTTCAATTAATGGATTCCAAATGATTTCTTGTAATAAATCTAATCCTTGATTAAATAATGATTCACCGTTTCTTAAATAACGTTCATTAACAATTTCTAATGAAAATGTAATGACATGCTGATCTTTGAATTTTGAAATTGTACTATTCACATACGCACCATATAAATCGGCTAAGTGATTATTAAACGACTTATCGGTTGGCCATTTCTTAGTTGCTCGAACTAATAATTTGCTTAATAATGATCTAGCTGTTATTGTGTCATATTCTAAAGGTGCCATAAATTTAAAAACTATAGTAGTTGTTTTAAATTTAGTTGTTGGTGAAACTTTGATATGTATATTTGGTTGAGATTGTCTACTCAAATATATAGCCTCCTCTATATCTTCTTACATCTATATTTTTCTAGTGATTTTAAATTGAACTAAGCTATTTTTCATATAATTTAATGAATACAAAATAGGTTCATCTGATTCATTATAGTGCGTAATTTTTAATAAAATCAAACCTTCGTGTGGCGAAGCATTCAGTACTTCGGATATTCGAGGTTCATAATTTACCGCTTCAATTTCTGTATCAGCATAACAAATATTATGATTACTTTGTTCTTTTATCGCACTTAGAATCGATCCATTGCTCATTTGATACTCTGTACATGTTAATTCTTTTTTAGCAATTTTATCTAAACAATAGACGACCGGTTCTCCATCGGCAGTTCGTAATCGTTCTATAATGGTTACTGGATATCCTTCTTCAACGCTCAACAAATTTGCATCTAACATAGTTGCTGGTTGCTCATCAAAATTTAAGTATTCAGTTCCGCATTCAAATCCTGCATTTTTAATCATTTGCCCAATACTTATAAGTTCATTCAATGGATAAAAGAAAGGGGGCAGTGACTTAACACTTGTGCCCTCTTCAAAATTATCTTTAATGACTTGTTCAGTAATCAATGCCTGAATTGCTTCATAAACATCGTCGGTTTTTACATTTAATTCTCTGGCAATTGATAAATTACTTGGAAGTTGGTCACCATATTCCAATTTATTTTGCTTAATCAAATTTAAAATGTATTGTTTAACGTTATATACCGCATTCATTTCTGACATTTTTTTACACCTCGTCATTATTAAGATCTATTAAAACTTGTCTAGGCTTGCTTCCTTTTTGTGGACCGATTACCTGATTGCGTTCTAAATCATCCATCAACCTAGATGCTCTATTATAACCAATTCTAAATTGGCGTTGTAACAATGATGTACTTGCCTTTTGTTGTTCAACAACAAACAAATACGCTTCATCATATAAAGCA
Organism: Staphylococcus sp. EG-SA-15; assembly: GCF_017151895.1. NCBI lineage: Bacteria > Bacillati > Bacillota > Bacilli > Caryophanales > Staphylococcaceae > Staphylococcus > Staphylococcus sp. EG-SA-15. The sequence goes on from NZ_JACVZN010000015.1 coordinate 30,728, forward strand.
TCTTCACTTTTCATTTCCGATTTATCCACTGGTGCATCTGGTTCCATTTCTTTTACATAATTTGCCTGTTGTTGTTCTACTACATAATTTACAACATCTTGCACCTCTTGGTCACTTAAAAACGCCCCTTGAATACGTGTTTGTGATGAGTCACCATTTCCAACGTATAACATGTCACCTTTACCAAGTAACTTTTCTGCGCCGCCAGTACCAATAATAGTTCTTGAATCTGTTTGAGAACTCACAGCAAAAGCAATTCTAGATGGAATGTTATTTTTAATGATACCTGTAATTACATCCACAGAAGGTCTTTGTGTTGCTACAATCAAATGTATACCTGCTGCACGTGCCATTTGTGTGATACGTTGAATCGCATTTTCAACTTCTTTACCAGCTACCATCATTAAATCTGCAAGCTCATCTACAATAACAACGATATAAGGTAATTCTGGTTGCTTCTCATCTAATTCTTGATTTTGCTTACGGATTAATTCGTTATAACCTTTAATATTTCTAGTTGATGAATGTTGGAATAAATCATAACGTCTTTCCATCTCAGCTACAATTTTTTCTAAAGCTTGAGCAGCTTTATGAGGATTTGTAACAACCGGAATTAATAAATGTGGAATTCCGTTATAAACATTTAGTTCAACCATTTTCGGATCGATTAACATAAGTTTAACTTCATGCGGCTTAGCATTTAATAAAATACTTGTAATAATACCATTTATACAAACAGATTTACCACTACCCGTCGATCCTGCCACCAATAAGTGTGGCATTTCATTTAGTGGAACAGTAATTGGATCACCTGATATATCTCTTCCTAATCCAACTTCTAGTTTATTATTAGACGGGAATTTTTCATCTAAAACTTCTTTTAGTGAAACTAATGAAATTTTCTCATTTGGCACTTCAATACCTACTGCAGAGCGACCAGGTATTGGCGCTTCGATTCTAACATCTTTTGCTGCTAAAGCTAATGCAATATCATTATGCAAGTTTACAATTTTACTCACTTTAACCCCTTGAGCTGGTTGAATTTCATATTGAGTTACTGCAGGACCAATTTTAATTTGTGTCACTTTTGCATTTACCCCAAAATCTTTTAATGTATTCTCTAGTACTTGTCCTTTACGTTGCACTTCAGCTTTAGATGTTGCTTTTTGTTTTGCAGGTTGATTAAGTAAAGTTAACGGTGGAACAACATACGATACATTCGTAACTTCACCAGCTTCTTCAATAGTGTTTTCACTTTCAACACTGTTATGAGTTTGTTCTGTTAATTGTTCTTGCTGATCTGCTTGATGATGATTTACGATGTTATTCGAACTATTCTCTGCATCAAACACTCGTTTTTTTCGACTTGGTTGACTCTGGCTTTTACTTTCATTTTCAGTATGCCCATAAATTGGAATATCTCTTTCTTGAGGCACTTCCGTAAAATCACTCACATCTTTTATTTGTGGCTGTTCATTTTGACGTGCCTTTTGTTCTTCTTTAAGTCTTGCTTTTTCTTCACGCTTCAATTGTTTTTCTTGGTTTCTTTCCGACATTTTTTCATTAAATGAACCAAACCAAGCTTTTATATTTTCCAGTGCAACTTTTGCAACTTCACGATGTTGATGGTTTGTTAATAAAATAACACTTGAGCATAATAATAAAATAGTAATAATACATACACCAAATAATGAAATTAAAGGTACGCTTAACTCTAATAAATAAAAGCCTAATACACCGCCACCAAAATTTGGGAAATGACTGTGTTGGTATGACTGATACACATAAGAAAGTACAGGTTCTCTTTCAGCTTTGATACCACTATTAAAATGAAAAACTAACTGTGATACAAATAGCAATGCAATTTGCAATACAATCGAACCAGCCGTTCGTCTAGTTTTAGGAATACGTTTAGAGTATGTAATAAAACCAGTTGCTAAGAGTACTAAAATATATGTTAAATATCTACTGTACCCAAATAAATAATTAAAGAAGCTGTCAATTAGACGACCTATTATTCCTAATTGGAAAACACCCAACACCATTAATGCAACTACTAAAATAGCTATGACATAACGTATCGGATTATCATTCTTCTTTTTCCTCGAATTTGTTCTTTTTTTTGATGTTGTTTTTTTCTTAGCTGTCGATTTCTTTTTTGCTTGTGCCAATTGACGCACCTCCTTATGTTGCCTTAGTTAAAACGACGTTATTATATATAATTTCCTATTTGATGTTTAGAATATGTAGTCCAAACAGACGATGAAAGAGGTTAGAACAATATCATCTATGTATCAATTTACTTAAGATAACAGATTAATCGTTACCCCTTCAATTGACCATCATAAAATATAAGTAAATTGTCCATGACAACCATTATATTTCAGTGACTTGTTCTGACCTCTTTTATGTTAATGACTTTTTGATTAAATTTCAGAAATTACTGGAATAATCATAGGACGACGTTTTGTACTTTCGAATAATAGTTTACTAATTTGATCACGCATATTTTGCTTAATTTCAGACCATTCTATGCGTTTTTCTTGTAAACCAGCCTCTACTATTTCACGTACTTTCTCTTCTGCTTCACGTAATAAGTCTTCACTTTCACGTACATATACAAACCCACGAGATTGAATTTCAGGTCCCGCAGCTATACGTCTATTTTTAGGATCTAACGTTACTACAGCAATAAAGATACCATCTTCTGCTAAAAGATGACGGTCTCTCAACACGATATTTCCTACATCCCCAATACCAATACCATCTATTAAAATATTTCCTGAATTTACCTTTTCATTTAATATCATATCTTTACCGTTGTAATTAATGACATCTCCTTTTTCCACAAGGAAAATCTTTTCTGGTGCAACACCTGCTTCAGCTGCTAGCTTCGCATGTGCTATCTGCATTTTAAATTCACCTTGTACAGGAATAAAGTATTCAGGTTTCATAATATTAATCATCATTTTTAATTCTTCCATGCAACCATGACTTGAAGCATGAATCTTCTTGTTATTTGGAATAATATGTGCGCCAGCACGTACAAGCTCATTTAATGTATTCGCAATGATAACTTCCATATTAGCAGAAGCCGTAATTGCTAAAAATACAGAATCGCCTTCTTCGATATTCATAATTTTATGCTTATGTTGCGCCATTTGACTTAAGGCTTCTACAGGTTCTCCTTGCATACCAGTAGCTATAATTATCACTTCATTTTTAGGATAATTATCAACTTCTGTTATAGGAATTAGCAAATCTTTAGGAATGTCGAAATACCCCATTTTACGAGCAATATTAAATGAACTTTCAAGTGATCTTCCTAAAAATGACACTTTACGATTTAGCTTGCTAGCAATATTTAAAACTTGCTGAATACGTATAAAGTTCGAAGCATAACATGAAACAATCAAGCGACCTCGCACTTTTGCAAAAGCGTCATACATATGATGTTCAATCACATTTTCCGGAGTATTATATCCAGGTTTCTCTGCCTCAGTAGAATCACTGATTAAGACAAATACGCCTTCTTCACCAATCTCTGCCATACGTTTAATATCTGGTGCATAATGTCCATGTAAACTTTGGTCAAACTTAAATTCACCTGTATACACAATGGCACCATATGAAGTATGAATACAAACACCTAGACTATCAGGAATACTGTGTGTCGTATTAAAGAAACTAATATTCACGTTTTTGAATCTCATAATTGAATCATTATTAACTGTGTAGTAGCGAACTTTTTTATCAATATTACGGGCTTTCATATTTTCTTTAATTAACGCTATTGTCAATTTAGATCCATATACTGGTGCATCTAATTGTTCTAAAACATAACTCACTGCACCAATCGCGTGCTCATGTCCGTGTGTAAGGAATATACCCTTCAATTTATCTTTATTTTCAAGTACGTATGAAATGTCTGGTATAACAATATCAATACCTAGCATTTCGTCTTCTGGAAACATAAGTCCAGCATCTAACATAAACATTTCATCGTCTACTTCAACGATATACATATTTTTAGCAATTTCGCCAACACCGCCTAATGGTATAATGCGAATATCTTTATTCTTTTTCTTTATTAAACTCAAAATCTTACCTCCTAAATTTGTTACCCGTCCATATATAAACTCACTATTCATTATAAGTTAAAAAACACTTGATGTACACTATTAATCACTATACATACAGGATAATTAACAGTTGCACACAAAATAATAAAGCGTTTTAAAATGTTCAATACAACAAATTCAAAATGGATCACTTCGTAAAAAATGGCATAAAAAAATCACATGACGATACATTGTCGTCATATGACTTTAAATATTATTCTTCTAATGCTCTATGTGAAGCATTTACTCGACCTTGTTTATCAATTTCAGTAATCTTAACTTCAATTGTGTCACCGATTTTTAATACATCTTCCACTTTTTCAATTCTATTTTTTGAAATTTGTGAAATGTGAAGCAACGCATCTTTACCTGGGAATAGGCCTACAAACGCACCGTATTTTTCAATACGTTTAACAGTGGCTTGATAAGTTTGACCTACTTCCGCTTCACGTGTAATTTCCTCAATGATTTCACGAGCACGATTTATCATAGCTTGATCAACGGCCCCAATAAAGATAGTACCATCTTGTTCAATATCTAATTTAACGCCTGTTTCATCAATAATTTCGTTAATTTTTTTACCACCAGGTCCGATAACATCTCTAATCTTATCTGGTTTAATTGTCATAGTTACAACTTTTGGCGCGTAAGCACTTAATTCAGTACGTGGTTGATCAATTGTTTGTAACATATGATTCATTATTTCTAAACGACCACGTCTCGCTTGTTCTAGAGCCTCTTCGATAATTTCACGCGTTAAACCGTCAATTTTAATATCCATTTGAATTGCTGTAATACCTTCTTTAGTACCAGCGACTTTAAAGTCCATATCACCTAATGCATCTTCCATACCTTGGATATCAGTTAAAATCGTATAGCTATCTTCACGTGTAACAAGACCCATAGCAATACCAGCAACTGGTGCTTTAATCGGTACGCCCGCATCCATTAATGCTAATGTTGATCCACAAATTGACGCTTGAGATGATGAACCGTTTGATTCAAGTACCTCACTTACAATACGAATTGTATATGGGAAATCAGCAGTATCAGGAATAATATATTTTAATGCTCTTTCACCTAACGCACCATGTCCAATTTCACGACGACCTGGCGCACGTACTGGACCAGTTTCACCTACTGAAAAATTCGGGAAGTTGTAATGATGCATGAATCTTTTTTCTTCTTCAGGTCCTAAACCATCAATTAATTGATAATCGCCTAAAGCACCTAATGTTAAAACTGAAAGTGCTTGAGTCTGACCACGTGTAAATAGACCTGAACCATGCGTTCTAGGTAAAATACCAACTTCAGAATCTAATGGACGGATTTCATCAGGTTTACGGCCGTCTGGTCTAATTTTTTCATCTGCAATTAAACGTCGAACTTCTTCTTTCACTAATTCATTTAAAATTGCATAAACTTCTTTAATAAGTAATTCATTTTCTGGATCTTCTTCATCGATAAATTCATTGACAATTTCTTCTTTTAAGTTATCAAGATTTTCATCTCGTTGTTGTTTATCAAATGTTAAAACTGTTTCTTTAAGTCCTTTTTCTTCGGTTAAAGATTTTACACGTTCAACTAGCGCTTCATCACGCTCTGCTGGAATAAATTCTTGTTTAACAGGTTGAATGTGGTCGACGATTTGTTGTTGGAAATCAACTAAACGTTGAATCTCTTCATGACCAAAGAAAATCGCCTCTAACATTTCTTGTTCAGTAATCTCACTAGCGCCTGCCTCTACCATGTTTACTGCATCTTTATGACCAGCTACTTCAAGGTCTAAACGAGAAACTTCTTTTTCTTCTACTGTTGGGTTAATGATATATTTACCGTCAATATAACCCACATTTACACCGGCGATTGGCCCTTGGAATGGAATATCCGACACACTAAGCGCCATAGATGAACCAATCATTGCAGCCATTTGTGGTGAACAATCAGGATCTGCACTTAATACCATGTTCATAATTTGAACATCATGCTTATATCCTTTAGGGAATAAAGGTCTAATTGGTCTATCAATTAATCGCGCAGTTAATGTTGCATCGTCACCAGGACGTCCTTCTCTCTTTTTAAATCCACCAGGAATTTTACCCGCAGCGTACATTTTTTCTTCATAGTTCACTGTTAATGGGAAGAAATCTCCATCACGAGGTTCTTTTGATGCAGTTGCCGTCGATAACACGACTGTATCTCCATAACGAACCAATACAGCGCCATTTGCTTGTTTAGCTAATTGCCCTGTTTCAATCGTTAAAGATCTTCCTGCCCATTCAGTTTTAAAAACTTTCTTTTCTTGAGACATTATAAATCTCCTCTCTTGAATCTAATAGTTATATCATATCATTTATTATCGTATTTTAATATTAGTTATAAAATATTGAATTGGAAAAAAAGAGAGCGGGATATCCATCTATTATTTACAAAATAGACTTATCGTCCCACCCTTATCAGTATAAATATAAGTTATATTTTTTAAAAAAACATACTTTATTTTTAATATCTTGATTATTACTCTAGGTGTACTTATATCATCTTTATCTCATTATAACCTTATTATTCACTCAATATTAGCTTAACATATAATAAATGTTAATATTTGTAAAAAGCTTTTTTAATATAAATTAAGGTTGGAACATAAATATGCCCCAACCTCAAAGACGTTATATTAAGATTAACGACGGATACCAAGTGATTTAATTAATTCACGGTAACGTTGAATATCTTTACTACGTAAGTAGTTTAATAAATGTCTACGACGACCTACCATTTTTAATAATCCACGACGTGAATGGTGGTCTTTTTTGTGTGTACGTAAGTGTTCGTTTACTGCGTTGATTTCTGCAGTAAGTACAGCGATTTGTACTTCTGGTGAACCAGTATCAGTTTCGTGTACACGGTATTCTTTAATGATTTCGTTTTTACGTTCTTGTGAAATTGCCATAATCAATTTCCTCCTTAAAATGTTTGAATACTCCTTAATCCGAGTTAGGCGTTGGAGATTCGACCTACTAAGAAAAAGGTGTGGTATAGATTGTTTATATAACTATACGCAACTCTAAATATTATAAGCTACTTCATCACCAAAATCAACTGCTAATAAATATTTAGCACGCGATTTATCATCGTTCATTTGTTTAACTAATGGGTCGATACCATCAAATTTAATCTCAGGACGTAAGAAATGATGCCAATTCACGGTCACTCGTTCACCATAAATATTATCCTCAAAGTCAAAGATATTCACTTCGATGACAACTTCTGCTTTGTTAGGATCATGAAATGTTGGCTTTACACCTATGTTAGCTACCCCTCGATATAATTTATTTTCAGTGCCGATTTCAATACTAACAGCATAAACACCTTTACGAGGTAACAAATAATCATCACTAGGTTGAATGTTAGCTGTTGGGAAGCCAATAGTTCTTCCTCTTTTTTCACCTTGCACTACAGTGCCTTTAATAGAATATATATAGCCTAAAGCATCATTCGCTTTTTGCAACTCACCATTGATTAAATCTTGACGAATAGAAGTTGTAGAAATTTTTTCATTTTCAATTTCTTGCTTACTCACAATTGTCGTATTAAACGCATCATATTCTTGAAGAACAGTCATATTACCTTTTCCAAATTTACCAAAAGTAAAATCAAAACCAGCAATGACTTCTTTTACATTATTTTTAATTATATAATTTTCAACAAAATCTTCAACGCTCACATTAGCAAACCTAGATGAAAAATTAACCACTATACAATAATCAATATCATGTTGGCTAATTTTTTCGATTTTATCTGAAAGTGGCGTTAAATACGTTGTTCGTTTTCTTTTAGGATTCAACACGACAGATGGATGCGGATCAAATGTCATCACCGCTTTTTTTAAACTGCGTGCCTCAGCTATTTCATTTAATATATCAAAGACTTTGTCATGACCTTTATGCATGCCATCGAAAAATCCGAATGCCATTGCAACATCCTCTGTAATATACTGTTTAGATTGTATAGGATGTGTCACTTCTATGACTTTCATAAATTCTATCTCCTTTAATTAAAGACTTTTTTAGGTTTAATTTCTGATTCTTTTGTAGGGTGTACCATATAAATTGCTAATACTTTTTCTGAATCATCATCAATAAATACAATTTGGTCTTTAATTTTGTTATCAAATTCATTTTTATTAAATTTCTGCCCATTTAAAATACGTTTTTTTATGTGCGAATCTTTAATTTTAATGCTTGGCAAACCCTTTAATCCATATTCTAAAGGAAACAATTTATTTTGCAATGAATCCTGCTCATGAAGTTCTTTTATTTGTTCTAATGTAAGGCTATCTTTCAACACAAATCCACCAGACTCGATTCGTGTTAATTTCGACATATGTGCCGGAAAGCCTAATTTCACACCAATATCAGTTGCTAGCGTTCTAATATATGTACCTTTACCACAGATGACGCGTATTTTAAAATGACACTCATTTTCTTTAAAATCTAATTCAGATATACGCCCAATGTCTTTAATATTAACTTTACGCTTTGGTCTTTCAACTGTTTCATTATTACGCGCATATTCATATAATTTTTTACCATTCACCTTGACTGATGAATACATTGGCGGAATTTGTTCAATAACACCTTTAAAATTTTCTAACAATCGGTCAATATCGTCCTTATTAAAATCTGCTGAGTGTACACCTTTTGTTTCCAATGTATCACCCGTTTGATCTTCAGTCGTTGTACTTCTTCCTATCGATACAGTTGCTTCATAAGCTTTGCCCATATCCATAACATAATCACTAACTCTCGTTGCATTACCTATACATACCGGTAACACGCCTGCAACTTCGGGATCAAGCGTACCCGTGTGACCTATTTTTTTAGTTTTTAATATTTTACGCAATTTGAATACAACGTCATGACTTGTTAAACCGCGCTCTTTATATACTGGTAATATCCCATTATACATATAGTCACCTTCTTTTTTAAAATATATTTTAATAGCGTATCAACTGAATTTATTCATAAAAAAACTGGAAAATGTTAACTATTTCTACACATCTATGTATTAACTGTTTAATGTTAATATACCGATATTAAGAAATTATCAAACATTTTCCAGATACCTAACACTAAATTATCTATCTTGTTTGTGTAAATCTTGAATCATTCGTTCAATTTTATTACCATATTCGATTGATTGATCATATTCATACATTAATTCCGGCATAATACGTAATCGCATTCTAGAACCTAATTCAGACTTAATGAAGCCTTTTGCTTTATCAAGTGCTTTAAATGTATTTTCTACTTCTTTATCGTTACCTAATACAGTTAAAAATACTTTAGCCTGCGATAAATCATTTGTTAAAACAACATCTGTAATTGTAATAAAACCAACTCGAGGATCTTTGACTTTATTGTTGATGATATCCATTAATTCCTTCTTCATTTGTTCACCAACACGCTCTGCTCTCATACTGCTCATTCTTGTCACCTCTTTATCTTTAAGTTCAATTGTTATTTACATTTTTTAGTGTAACAATGCTTAAACAATTATTTTAGCTCACACGTTATTTTAATAAATTAAGCCTATAAAATCAAATAAAGTTTGCCGTAAGATAGGCATTTCAACAGAAAATTTTCCAATAATAGTCGACATTATATTTTGTCATTAAAAATCATTCTAGGCCACCACAAAATTTTATACAAAATCATGTCCATATAACGTAACTTTTAATAGGTAATCTATTCTAATAAAAAACCAAAAGCTAGTATCAAATATGCTCCCTATAAAGTAGACACTTAAAAAGTGCAATATTTATAGGGAGCATATCAATCTTAACTATACTTTTAGCTTGTAATTTATTTAATTAACGCTTAATTTCAACCATTTCAAATGCTTCGATAACATCGCCTTCTTTAAGGTCATTGTAGTTTTCAATTGTAATACCACATTCATAACCTTTTGCAACTTCCTTAGCATCATCTTTGAAACGTTTAAGTGTATCTAATTCGCCTTCATATTGAACAATACCATCACGGATAATACGTACACCAGCATTTCGCGTAATTTTACCTTCAGTAACATAACATCCAGCAATAGTACCAACTTTAGAAACTTTGAATGTTTGACGAACTTCAGCTTGTCCGATAACTTGTTCTTCAAATTCTGGATCAAGTAAACCTTTCATCGCTGATTCAATTTCTTCGATAACATTATAAATAACTCTGTGTAAACGCATATCAACATTTTCAGCTTCTGCAGCACGTTTTGCACCACTGTCTGGACGAACATTGAAACCAATGATAATACCATTTGAGGCATTAGCAAGTGTCACGTCTGACTCATTAATTGCACCAACCGCTGTATGAATGATACGAACATTTACGCCTTCAACATCAATTTTCATTAATGATGCAGCTAAAGCTTCAACAGAACCTTGAACATCACCTTTAATAATAACGTTTAAATCTTTCATTTCACCTTGTTTCATTTGTTCAAACAGGTTATCTAATGAAACATTTTTACTTTCTTGACGTTGTTGTACAATGCTAGCTTCGTGTCTTGATTCACCAATACGACGAGCTTGTTTTTCATCACTAAATACAACAAAGCGATCCCCAGCTTGTGGCACATCATTAATACCTGTAATTTCAACAGGCGTTGATGGACCAGCCGTTTTGATTCTTTGACCTAAGTCATTAACCATTGCACGGATACGGCCGTAAGTATTACCAACTACAATCGCATCACCAACATTTAATGTACCGTTTTGTACTAATAATGATGCAGAAGGACCACGTGATTTATCTAATTCAGCTTCGATAACTGTACCAACAGCACGGTTTTTAGGATTTGCTTTAAGTTCTTGAACTTCTGCAACTAATCCTATCATTTCTAATAAATCGTCGATACCATCACCACTTAATGCAGAAAGTGGAACGAAAATTGTTTCGCCGCCCCAATCTTCAGGAATTAAACCATATTCAGTTAATTCTTGCATAACTCGATCAGGATTTGAAGTTGGTTTATCAATTTTATTTACTGCAACAATAATTGGTACTTCTGCTTCTTTAGCATGGTTAATTGCTTCAATTGTTTGTGGCATAACACCATCGTCAGCTGCAACTACTAAAATTGTAATATCTGTTACTTGTGCACCACGCGCACGCATCGTTGTAAATGCAGCATGTCCCGGTGTATCTAAGAAAGTGATTTTTTTGCCATCGTTTTCAATTTGATATGCACCAATATGTTGAGTGATTCCGCCTGCTTCACCTGCTGTAACTTTTGTATGACGAATTGAATCTAATAAAGTAGTTTTACCATGGTCAACATGTCCCATAATTGTTACAACTGCTGGTCTCTCAATTGCTTCTGGATCATCTTTTTCGTCTTCGAAGTAGATTGATAAATCTTCTTCATTAATCACAACTTCTTCTTCAACCTCAACGCCATAATCATCGGCAATTAATTCGATTGTTTCTTGATTTAATGATTGATTGATATTAGCAACAATACCAAGTAAGAATAATTTTTTGATAATTTCTGATGATTCAACATTTAATTTATCCGCAAATTCGCCTACTGTAATACCTTCTTGATATGTCACTTTTGATGGTATTTCTTTTGGAGCAGCTGGTTGATTTTGTGGTTTATTATTCTTGTTATTTTTCTTATTATTTCTATTATTCTTTTTATTGCCTTTGTTGCCTTTATTATTTTGTTGTTGATTCTTTTTGTTATCTTTTTGTTGCCCTTTATTTTGGTTTTGATTGTTTGATTTTTGGTGATTATTTTGAGTGCTTTGTTTATTGTCGTTCTTTTGTTCTTTTTTGAACTTTTTATCTAATGCTTTAATTTGGTCATCTTCCAAAGCTTGCATATGATTTGAAACCTCAATATTCATGCTTTTTAACTCATCTATAATCTCTTTACTCTTTAGATTTAATTCTTTCGCATATTCGTAAATTCTTTGTTTACTCATATAATCACTCCTTATGATATTCATCTATCATTGATAGCAACTTTTTAGCAAAGCCTGGGTCAGTAATCCCTACATTAACACGCTCACCTTTTCCAAGTGCTATTCCCAATTCATTTCGATTTCCAAACTTTCTGAATGGAACTTTGTAACTCTTACATTTATCTGTAATTAATTTAGCTGTATTATCAGACGCATCATTTGCAACAATAACGAGCTTCAAATTTCCTTTTTTAATCTCATTAACAATGACTGATTCACCTGTTTTTACTTTACCAGCTCTCATTGCTAATCCTAAAAAGTTTAATATTTGATCTATACTCATTTTGGGATCTCTTCTCTATAAATTAATCTAATAATTTCTTTGTAAACAGGATCCAATTGCTCTTTAGATGCTTTAAAATATTTTTCTAAAATTTCTTTTTGTTGTGCTTTTTCAACCATAGCAACATCTTTAGAAACATATGCGCCACGGCCTTGTTTCTTTCCAGTAACATCCGCAAAGATTTCGCCTTCTTTATTAACAACAACACGAATCATATCTTTTTTGGGATGCATTTCATTTGAAAGAATACATTTTCGCATCGGAATTTTTTTCTTTTTCATAGATACTTCACTCCAACCTATTATTCAGATTCTTTCTCTACATTTGTTTCAACTGAAACATCATTTACCTCTTCGGTTGATTCTGTTGTGTCAGCATCTTCTAAAGCAACATCTTCTTCAGTTACTTTTTCAGCTTCAACTACTGGATAGATACCCGCTTCACGCGCATCTGTTTCTGATTTAATATCAATTTTCCAGCCGGTTAATTTAGCAGCTAGACGTGCGTTTTGTCCTCTTTTACCAATCGCTAATGACAATTGATAATCAGGAACAACAACTATTGTAGATTGATTTGTTTCATCAACAATAACTTCTAAAACTTGAGAAGGGCTTAAAGCATTTTTTACAAATACTTTTGGATCTTCATTCCATTGAACGATGTCGATTTTTTCGCCACCTAGCTCTTCAACAACAGCTTCAACACGTGCGCCTTTGGCACCAACACATGCACCAACAGCATCTATATCATTGTTTTCAGAGAAGACACTAATTTTAGAGCGATCGCCAGCTTCACGTGCTACTGATTTAACAATTACAGTACCATCGTAAATTTCTGGAACTTCTTGTTCAAATAAACGTTTTAATAAACCTGGATGGCTACGAGAAACATAGATTTGAGGACCTTTTGTCGTTTGTTCCACTTTGTTAACATATACTTTGATACGTTCGTTAGGAATATATTTTTCGTTAGGACTTCTTTCTGCTTCAGATAAAACAGCTTCGATACGACCTAAGTTCACATATACATAACGATGGTCAACACGGTCAATAATTCCAGTAAGTATGTCTTCTTCTTTGTCTATAAATTCTTCAAATAAAATTTCACGTTCAGCATCACGAAGACGTTGCATTACTGCTTGTTTCGCTGCTTGAGCACCTACACGACCAAAATCTTTAGGTGTTACATCTTCTTCGTATATATCACCAATTTCATATGCAGGGTTTTTAACAAGCGCTGTACTTAAATCCACTTCATCTCTGTCGTCAAATACTTCTTCAACAACATCTTTACGAGCGATAACTTTGAAAGTACCTTGATCCATATTTAATTCCACACGGACATTTCTTGCACTATCATAATTCTTTTTGTATGCAGTAATTAAAGCTGCTTCAATAGCATCAATTAATACTGCTCTAGGAATCTTCTTTTCTTTTTCTAAATACTCAGTAGCTAATAATAATTCATTACTTGACACGTTTTTTCCTCCTCATCACGTTAAATCATAACTGCGTGACGTGCTTTTGCTATTTTGTCTCTCGGTATCTCTATATCTTTCGTTCTTGCTTTGATTTTAACTTGTACTACAATTGTTTCATTATTGACTTCTTGTAAAATGCCTAACCATTCCTTTTCACCTTCAATTGGTACATATAAAGAAACAAATACAGGTTTAGTTATTGCATTTTGGAAATCTTGTTCTTTTTTAATTGGACGTTCTGCACCAGGTGACGCTACGTCTAAATAATACATTTCAGGAATAGGATCATTTGCATCCATAGCTTCACTTATTTTTTCAGAAGCTAGCGTACAATCATTTAAATCTACGCCACCTTCTTTATCAATAGAGATTCTAAGAAAATGATCTCTACCCTCTTTGACATATTCAACGTCTACAAGTTCAAAATTCAAGTCTTCCATAATTGGTTTAACAATCACTTCTACTTGTTCTGTAATTTTACTCATACAGGCCTCCCTTTTTGGCAAATAGAAAAGAGCGGGAATCTCCCACTCTTCTGCCTGAGTTCACTAATTTTTAAGCAACTTAATTATAGCATAAGTTTATGCTTGAAACAAATGACTTCACTATTAATCAGAGATTCTTGTAAAAGTTTGTTCATTTATTTCACCATTACATTCGAATAGACTCGTAAGACGTTGAAAAGAAATACAGGCATAATTTTATGTCCAGCAACAATTTTGTATTTCTTTAACTACGCCATACGCATTAAATAAATACCTTGATTATTTCATTTTACATATCAAATATCGAAAGTTGAGCTTTATCTGGTAAATTCGGTAATGAGCCTAACTCATCTAAATACTCAATAATTTTCTGAGATAATCCAGCTTTTTTGTTTAAATCTTCTTTTGATAAAAATGGGCCATCGTCACGAGCTTCAACAATTCGTTTCGCAACGTTTTCGCCAAGCCCAGGCACTGATATGAACGGCGGAATAAGTGTATCGCCTTCAATGATAAATTCGAACGCCTGACTCTTTTCTAAACTAATCGGTTGCATGCGATAACCTCGATGCGCCATTTCATTCATAATTTCCAAGACTGTTAATACGTCTTTTTCTTTTTTACCTAGATCCATATAGCGAGAATACATGTCTTTTACAGTATTTCGAATGCTTGTTTTATCTTTAATCATCGTGATTAAATCAAAGTCTGACGCACGAATTGTAAAGTAAGATGCATAGTAATAAAGTGGATGATGTACTTTGAAATATGCGATACGTACTGCCATTAAAACGTATGCTGCTGCATGGGCTTTAGGGAACATGTACTTAATTTTAAGACATGAATCTAAATACCAATCCGGCACTTCATTTTCTTTCATCGTTTCAATCATTTCTTCAGTTAAACCTTTACCTTTACGTACTGACTCCATTATTTTAAAAGCCATTGATGGTTCTAAACCAGCATACATTAAATAAACCATGATATCATCACGACAACCAATTACACTTGATAAATCACATATACCGGTTTTAATTAATTCTTGAGCATTGCCTAACCACACATCTGTACCATGAGATAATCCTGAGATTTGAACTAATTCAGAAAATGTTGTTGGCTTTGTATCTTCTAACATTTGACGCACGAACCCTGTACCGAATTCTGGAACCCCAAACGTACCTGTTTTACATAAAATTTCATCTTCAGTAACACCTAAACTTTCAGGTGTACTAAATATTTGCATGACTTCTTTGTCATCTACAGGTATCGTTTTTGGATCAATGCCCGATAAATCTTGAAGCATACGAATCATTGTTGGATCATCGTGTCCAAGTATATCAAGTTTTAATACATTATCATGAATAGAATGGAAATCAAAATGTGTCGTCATCCATGCTGAATTTTGATCATCGGCAGGATATTGTATCGGCGTAAAATCATAAATATCCATGTAATCAGGTACTACAATAATACCCCCTGGATGCTGTCCAGTTGTACGTTTAACACCTGTACATCCTTTAACGAGTCGATCTATTTCAGCACCTCTTTTGTGGATGCCTTGATCATTCAAATAACCTTTAACATAACCAAAAGCAGTCTTTTCAGCAACAGTACCAATTGTACCTGCACGGAATACTTTATCCTCACCAAATAATACTTTTGTGTAGTTATGGGCATTCGGTTGATATTCACCACTAAAGTTTAAGTCGATATCAGGAACTTTATCTCCCTTAAATCCTAAAAATGTTTCAAACGGAATATCTTGTCCTTCTTTAATAAGTGGCGCTCCACAAGTTTCACACGTCTTATCAGGTAAATCAAATCCTGATCCTACTGAACCATCATTGAAAAATTCACTCGTTTTACAGTTCGGACAAATATAGTGTGGCGGTAACGGGTTTACTTCAGTAATCTCAGTCATTGTCGCTACAAAACTAGAACCTACTGAACCACGGGAACCAACTAAGTATCCATCATCTAATGATTTTTTAACTAAACGTTGCGAAATTAAGTAAATTACCGCAAATCCATTACCGATAATACTTTTTAATTCTTTTTCTAATCGATCAATTACGATTTGAGGCAGGTCTTCACCATACAGTTTACGCGCATTTGCATAACTTAGTTCTCTAATTTCTTCGTTAGCACCTTCCATACGCGGTGTGTATAATTCATCTTTAATAGGAACAACACGTTCAATTCGATCTGCTAATTCGTTTGTATTTTTCACAACAATTTCATGCGCTTTTTCTTCACCTAAAAAATGAAACTCGTTTAACATTTCATCTGTAGTTCTAAAATGTGCTTCCGGTAAAGTTGAGCGATTAAGTGGATTGCCGGGTTGTGATGCTATTAAAATTTTACGTGCGATACCATCATGTTCAAACAAATAGTGTGCATTTCCTGTCGCAATAACAGGTATACCCGCTGTGTCACCTGCATGTATTAAACGTTGATAAATTTCATGTAATGTTTCAGTATCTCTAATAAGCTCTCTATCAATTAAATCTTGATAAAGTGCCGGTGGTTGAATTTCAATAAAATCATAATATTTGGCAATTTTTTCAACTTGGCTCTGGTCCTTCTGCATAACTGCCGTAAATAATTCACCTTCATCACACGCTGTACCTACCAATAATCCCTCACGATATTCATCTAACAATGAACGTGGAATTCGAGGTGTACGGTAGAAATACTTCACCAATGATGCACTTACAATTTTAAATAGATTTTTAAGACCTTGTTGGTTTTGTACAATTAATGTGACATGACTAGGTCTTGCACGTTTATATGCATCTTCATTACTGAGTTTTTTGTTGATTTCGTTATGATTTAATACGCCTAATTCTTTCATTTGTTGAACCATTTTTATGAAAATGTAAGCTGTTGCTTCTGTATCATAAATGGCACGGTGATGTTGCGTTAATTCTACGCCATATTTTTTAGCTAAGAAATTCAAACCATGTTTACCATATTCAGTATTAATCGTACGAGATAATTCTAAAGTATCGATAACACCATTCGTTGATGGTCCAAATCCAAGACGTTCATATCCCGTATCGATAAAGCCCATATCAAACGAAGCATTATGCGCTACGAATATCGCATCGCCAACCCATTCTTTAAACTCTGTAAGTACTTCTTCAATCTCAGGGGCATCTACTAACATATCATCAGTAATATGCGTCAAATTGATAATCGTTTCCGATAATCGTTCATGCGGATTACTAAACCTTTCAAACTTATCGATGATTTCACCGTTATGAACTTTCACAGCTGCAAGCTCGATGATTTTATCATACTGATTTGATAAACCAGTTGTCTCAACGTCGAACACAACATAAGTAGCATCTTTTAATACGACATCTTGTGGTTTGTATGCAATCGGAACACCATCATCAACTAACATACCTTCCATACCGTATATCATTTTAATGCCATGTTTTTCCGCTGCTGCGTGAGCATCTGGAAATGCTTGCACAACATTATGGTCTGTAACTGCAATGGCTGGATGTCCCCAGTCTGCTGCCTGTTTAACATACGCACCAATATTGGGTATACCATCCATTTGGCTCATTGCAGTATGCAAGTGGAATTCTACACGCTTTTCTTCAGCCTTATCTTTTTTCGTCGCTTTTTTAATCTCTTCAATATCAGACATCATCATAACTAAATCTCTAATAAATGTATCTTCTTCAATACGACCTTGAGCCCTAACCCATTTACCAACACTTAGCGCTTTAAAATGTTCTAAATCATCTTTGTTTTTACGAGTAAACATTTTTAAAACTAATGAGTCAGTATAGTCTGTCACTTTAATTTCTACGATATGACGACCACTTTTAAGTTCTTTTAAGTTTATATCAAAAATGACACCCTCTATTGCAACTTTAAACTCTTCCTCAATAATAGATTCAATTGGTTTAATATTTTCAATTTGAATCGGCTTACCAATTTGACACTTATCGACAGCACTTTCGTTGTTATCTTGTTGTTTCGCTTTTTCAGCTTTCATTTTTTCAAGTTTCTCTGTTGCCAATCGTGCACTTTGTTCGTCTTCTTCTTGAATATGTGCTTCTAAAGAAGCTAAGTTTTGTTCTTGATCATTATCATTTGTTTCGAAGATGATTTTATCGATATCAAAACCACAATTTCTAAACGCTTTGATAAGACTTCCATTGCATGCCTTATCAAAATGATTACGTTCAATGTCATTTGATACCATTACTTTTAATACTTTTCCAGACATAATAAGCTTTTTCTGTTTCAATTGACCTTTAACTTTTGGAGATAAAGCTGTTTGGTCAATACAGTGCCCAAAGTATTTAATTGCATGTTCATCTTGATTCGTGCCATTTGTTACCGTAAAACGACATGTAACGTTGGCGATATCTTTAAACTCTTGCTCTATTGCATTTATAAATAATAAATAATCTTCATGAGCTAAGAATTGTGGTAATGTAATATGAAATTCCCATGTTCTGTTTTTGTTAGAAACATCTATACGTGTCAGTTCACCTGAATTTAAAATTTTAGCATCTAATTGATTTGAAATTTTAATTTGATCAGCAAGCACTTTAAATTTTTGTTGCTCTGTCATTGCCAAGACAATTACCACCTTAAATAGAAATTACTTTTACGTGTTCGAACAATATTTAGATTATGTGAGCATAGTAATGATAGAAAATTAAATGCTTTATATTTGGCTAATCATTATATTGTTAAAACAAATTTATCTTTAATTATACTATGTCTTCAGTCATTTTTCATCGAATAATCATTATATCAAAAATAATAAGAGCAGGACATAAGCATCAGATTTCTTTCAGCTTTTTCCTACTCTTATAATTCATTCGATCTTAATTATTTTAAGTTATCATATTTATTTGTAATGACAGTCATTAAGTCATCAATGTGAACTTCTTCGCTATCACCTGTTAAACGTTCTTTAACTTCTACAATACCTTCCGATGCACGTTTACCAACAACAATTCGCAGTGGTAAACCAATTAAATCGGCATCATTAAATTTGACACCTGCACGTTCCTGACGATCATCGTACAACACATCAAATTTAGTATTAAATTCAGCATATAGTGCATCTGCTAGTTCTCGTTGATCATCTTTCTTAGGATTAATAGAAATTAAATGTAAATCAAACGGAGTAACTGATTTAGGCCAAACAATTCCATTATCATCGTGATTTTGTTCAACAATCGCACTTAGCGTTCTAGAAATTCCAATTCCGTAACAACCCATAATTAAAGGTTGAGCTTTTCCTTGGTTATCTAAGAATGTAGCATTCATTGATTCTGAATACTTAGTACCCAATTTGAATACTTGACCAACTTCAATACCTTCAGCAAAATGTGCAACGCCTGAACCATCACTTAACTTTTCGCCTTCTAAAATAAAACGGAAATCGCCATATTCATCAACGTTGAAGTCTCTACCTACATTTACATTAATTAAGTGATAGCCATCTTCGTTAGCACCGACAACTAAATTATTTAAATCTTGCACAAAATTATCTGCATAAATTTTGATTTCTTTATCAATAACAGGACCTAGTGAACCCGGATTTGCACCAACTAAATTAACAATTTCGTCTTGTGTTGCTAATTCAATATTATCTGTGCCGAAATAAGATTTTAATTTAATGTCATTAATTTCATGATGGCCACGCACTAAAACCATAATATATTCGCCATCAACTTTGAAAATCATCGTTTTAACGATTTCATCTACTGGTCTACCTAAGAAGTCTGCCAATTCTTGCGCAGTCTTAACATTTGGTGTTTCAATTTTTTCTAAAGGTTGCACAGTAGTATGCTTATGATTTGGTTCGTAAACGACTTCTGCTTTTTCGATATTAGCAGCATAGTCACTTTCTTTACTGTAAACGATTGTATCCTCACCGATAGCACTTAATGCCATAAATTCATGTGTATGGCTACCGCCTATAGCACCTGAATCTGCAACTACTGGTCTTGCGTTAATGCCCACTCTCTCAAAAATACGGCTATACGCTTGATACATATCTTGATACGTTTGATCTAATGATGCCTCGTCAGCATGGAATGAATACGCATCTTTCATAATAAATTCACGCCCACGAAGTAAACCAAAACGTGGTCTCTTTTCATCACGGAATTTAGATTGAATTTGGAATAATGTCATCGGTAATTGTTTGTATGATTTCAATTCATTTCTTACTATTGATGTAACTAATTCTTCATGTGTTGGACCTAATGCAAATCGTCTTCCATGTCTATCTTGTAAACGCATTAATTCTGGGCCATATGCACCCCAACGTCCTGATTCTTCCCATAATTCAGCTTGTTGTAACGCTGGCATTAAAATTTCAACAGAATCGATACGTTCCATTTCTTGTCGCACAATTGCAGTAATATTATTTAACACACGTGTTGCTAGCGGTAAATAACTATAAATCCCACTTGTACTTTGTTTTATCAAACCCGATTTCAATAATAAACGATGACTTTGTGCTTCTGCTTCTGATGGCACATCACGCATCGTTGGTATAAAAACTTTGGATTGCTTCATAATTATTTATCCTCCTAAATTATAAGAAATATCGTCGAATATCATTCCACGTTACTAATATCATAATAACGACCATGAAAATGGCACCAATAGCAATAATCGTTGTTTCCGCTTTTTTATTAACTGGTTTTCTGAAAATCGCTTCATATATAACAAATAAAATACGACCACCGTCTAGTGCAGGAATAGGAATTAAATTCATAATACCTAAGTTTACACTTAACAACGCAGTGTAACCAATTAAGCTAATGATACCTGCTTTAACAACTGAGTCGACGTTATGATAAATACCAACCGGACCATTTAACATATCAAATGAGAATCCGCCCGTAAATATACTAGCCAACATACCGACTACAGCTGTAAAAATATAAGTACTACCGATTAAAAAGCTTTTAAATCCGAATACAATTGGTTTAAAAAGTGTATGTTCACTCGCTGGTTGGAATCCGAGAACATACTTCGTCTCTGAACTTACTTTAGTCAGTTTTTTTTCAGTCTTTTTAGGTGTTAATTCAACTGACTTTGTTTTACCATCACGTTCAAATTTAACAGTCGTCTTATTATCTTTAACTTTATCTAACGCCTTATCAACATCATCAAATTCAGATATTTTATATTTGCCAATTTGGACGATCTTATCACCTTTTTGTAATCCTGCTTGTTGAGCTGGATACTTATCTGCGACTTGTTCTACAGTAGACGTAGGCGTGCCTTGATAATATGCAAGACCAATAAATAGGACTAAAGCTAATATAAAGTTAAATAACGGTCCCGCAAATAATGTTAAAAATTTCGGCCATGGCTTTTTATGTGCAAATTGTCTGTCTCTCGGAGCAATTTGAACTAAGCTACCATTTTCAACAAAGAAAGACTTTCTAGCAATTTTAAAATGATGTCTTTCGTTATCATAAGCAGTGATACCTTCTATGAATAAGTCATCTTTAAAATCACATTTTTTAACTTCGATTGCTTCAATTTGTTGAAACTTATGATGATCATCTAATATGATATGTGTTATTTCATTTTCTTCATTCAGTTTAATTTTAACGTTCATACCGGGCTCGACTGGTGGCTCTTCTAAGCCATCTCCTGCCATACGAACATATCCACCAACAGGCAATAACCTAATAGTGTAAAGTGTTTCGTTTTTTCTAAAACTAAAAATTTTCGGTCCCATACCGATCGCAAATTCTGGACACATAATGCCTGCTCTTTTCGCAAAAAACATATGGCCATATTCATGAACAGTTACTAGTACACCAAAAACAATAATAAATGCAATTATTGTAACTAAATAGCTCACTCGCTACACCTCGATTGTTTATAAATTTCTTTTATTTTAAAAATGATTGCTGTATACGTAACATAAGTCATTATAATATGATACTGACAAATCACAAAATATAACGTCTAATTTTCAAAGTTAATATTGCGTATAATTTTCAAAAGGAGTTCTGAGATTCATTAAATTATCTCAGCAACTCCTCTTTACGTTTATTGATTTGTTCTCAGCATTAAGATTGTATTAATAAAATATTTAATAATGGTAACACAAACATAAAGCTGTCAAATCGGTCTAAAATACCACCGTGTCCAGGTAGTATTCGACCTGAGTCTTTAACGCCGAAATGACGCTTAAATCCTGATTCCACTAAATCACCTAATTGACCAAATAAACTTAAAATCAATGTCACTCCAAGTAATATCCATACATTCATATTGAAATCTACAAAATATAACATTGCAAGTGGTACTATCAAACTACAGAACAAGCCACCTATGAATCCTTCGATTGTTTTATTCGGACTTATTACTGGCCAAAGCTTATGTTTACCCATCATTTTACCAAACAAGTAAGCCCCTGTATCTGTAAGCCAAACAATTAAAAAGGCATATAATATGTAATGTAATCCTTCTGATCTCGTTTCATAAAAGAACATAAAACCAATGCCTACATAAGCCACAGACATTAAGCAAAATGCAGCATCCATAAAACTAAATCTGTTTTTAGATAAGACAGTATAACTTAATACAATAAAGCTCATTGCAATTAAACTTTTTAATTGAATTACTTGTACCCATGGCCCTGCATGTTGTGGCAACATAATGATGATAAGACCAACTGCACTAATTAAACCAGGAACTGAAACAAATTTAATCATATTCATATTCAACAATTCTTTTAATGCAATCAATGCTAATATATTAGCAAATATCATTAACACAAGGCCGCCTTTTAACAAGATAGGCAAGAATACGATTAAGGCAATAATAGCTGTCAGCGTTCTAACTTTCATACTATACTACTCCTCACTCAATCCGCCAAAGCGTCTTTGACGTGACTGATAAATTTTTATACATTTAATTAATTCATCTTCGTCAAAGTCAGGCCATAATTTTTGATTAAAGATAAATTCACTATACGAAACTTGCCAAATCAAGAAATTACTTATTCTTTGTTCTCCTGAAGTACGAATTAACAACTCTGGATCAGGATAGTCTTTTGTCATTAAATGATTGTTTATATATGTTTCATCTATGATATCACTATTTAAACCTTGTTGATGAAGCTCGTCAAACATATTTTTAATACTATGAACAAGTTCTGCTCTGCCACCATAATTAATTGCAAATATTAATTTTAAGCCGGTATTATTAGCTGTCTTTTCTTTAGCATTATTAATTGCTTCTATCGTTGATTTTGGCAACTTATCAGTAAATCCAATTGTTTCAACTTTGACATTTTTTTCAATTAGTTCCGGTAAGAATGTCTTTAAGAAATTGACAGGCAAATTCATAATATAATTTACTTCACTTTCAGGTCTTGACCAATTTTCAGTGGAAAAGGCGTATAAAGTTAAGTACTTAACACCAATATCACTAGCTACCCTAGTAATTTTTTTTATTGTTTGCATACCTTCGTAATGACCTTTAATTCTAGGCATTTTTCGCTTCTTAGCCCATCGCCCATTACCATCCATAATAATAGCGATATGTTCAGGTATATTAGACGAGTCTAATTCTTCATTATAATTATTTATAGTGTTCTTTTTATTTATTAGCTTTTTAAACATGGTCCTTCCTCCGAGCCTGATCATCTCTGTCATATAGTATAAGTTACTAAACAATCATTATCATTTTATCATACTCATTTAATGCATTGAATAAGCAAATAAAAAAACTGTACCAAAGTCTGACTCGGTACAGTTTACACCAGAAATGTGACATACATACTGAGGTTAAAAATTACATAACTTTATTATAGCAATATACCTAATGCCTATTATTTATAAAGTATATGTTTAATTAACTTGTTTAAACACCATTTTTATGCTCATTGTGAATTTAAATTATCACATGCATCTTTGATTTAATTAAACATGCCCATTTTAAATGTTACATTATCGTTTAATACTGGCATTTTAATATGTCATTGTATATTAGTTTTATACTGACATAATATCTTTTTCTTTATCAGCAATCATTTGATCAATTTCTTTTATTGAATTGTCTGTTGCTTTCTGAACATCTTCAGTACCACTTCTCAACTCATCTTCAGTAATGTCGCCATTTTTTTCATCTTTTTTCAACTGATCATTCATATCACGACGAATATTTCGAACAGATACTTTAGCTTCTTCACCAATTTTCTTAACATCTTTAACGCGCTCTTTTCTACGCTCTTCTGTTAAGGCAGGTACTGCAATACGTATCACTTCACCATCACTTGTTGGGTTGACACCTAAGTTAGCCGCTATTATCGCTTTTTCGATGTCAGCTACAGAAGTTTTGTCGTATGGAGAAATAACAAGTAAACGTGCTTCTGGAACATTGATGCTTGCTAATTGTTGTACAGGTGTTGGTGCACCATAGTAATCAACTGTTACGCCGTTTAATAAATTTGAATTAGCTCTTCCTGCACTGATATTAGCTAATTCACGTGATAAGCTTTCGATTGATTTTTGCATTCTTGATTTAGTTTCATTAATAATGTCACTCATTATTTTACACCTCTAAATTTATTTTGTAATTAACGTACCTATCTTTTCACCCATAACAGCACGTTTAATATTCCCTTCTTCCATAATAGAGAAAACAGTTAACGGAATGTTATTATCCATACAGAATGAGGATGCTGTTGAATCCATTACTTGTAAACCTTCTTGAAGCATTTGAATATGCGTTAAATGTTCATATTTTACCGCATCTTTGTTTACTTTAGGATCTGCAGAATATACACCATCTACATTATTTTTGCCCATTAAAATAACATCTGCTTCAACTTCTGCAGCACGTAATGCCGCTGTAGTATCTGTAGAGAAGTATGGGTTTCCAATACCTGCAGCAAAAATAACTACGCGTTTCTTTTCTAAGTGTCTAATTGCACGACGACGAATATAAGGTTCAGCCACTTGCTTCATTTCAATAGATGTTAATACTCGTGTATCACAATCCAATTGTTCTAAACTATCTTGTAATGCTAAGGCATTCATTACAGTTGCAAGCATACCCATGTAATCAGCAGTTCCACGGTCCATACCTAAGTCACTACCTGTTTTACCTCTCCAAATGTTTCCGCCACCAACGATTACTGCGATTTCACAGTCCATTTTAGCAACTTCAGCCACTTGCTCAGCAACACTTTTAATAATTACTGGATTTATGCCAAATCCTTTTTCTCCAGCTAACGCTTCACCACTTAGTTTCAAAACTACACGTTTATATTTAGAAATTTGAGCCATTTTCTTATCCTCTCTATCGTGAATATATGTAACATATACAAGTAAAGAAGACACAGTTGTCGTTTTATTAGAATGATTTACATTTTAATAAAGCAACATTAAAGGTGTCTTCTTCCTTGTTTTACTTTATGACAGATTATTTCATTTGTCCTTTAACTTCATCCGCAAAGTTTTCTTCGCGTTTTTCCATACCTTCGCCTACTTCATAGCGTACGAAGTCAACAAGTTTTCCACCTTTTGTTTTTAAGAAAGCTTCAACTGTTACATCAGGGTTTTTAACGAAGTCTTGATCTACAGCACAAATTTCTTGTAAGTATTTACGTAAACGTCCTTCCACCATTTTTTCAACGATGTTTTCTGGTTTACCTTCATTTAATGCTTGTTGTTTTAAAACTTCTCTTTCGTGGTTGATTTCTTCTTCGCTAACTTGTTCAGAAGAAACATATTTAGGGTTGATTGCAGCGATATGCATAGCAACGTCTCTTGCTGCTTCTTCGTCAGTTGAACCTTCAACAACTGTTAATACACCAATGCGTCCACCCATGTGTAAGTAAGCGCCGAAAGCATCGTTATCAGTTTTAGTTCTGATAGCAAAACGACGAACACTTAATTTTTCACCGATTGTTGAAATTGCTTCTTTAATTCTTTCATCAACTGATTTACCATTTGGTAAAGTTGTTTCCATTAAAGCTTCAACAGTTTCAGCTTTTGTATCTAATACTTGATTAGCGATTTCTTTAACTAACTCTTGGAAACCTTCGTTACGAGCAACAAAGTCTGTTTCAGAGTTGATTTCAACGATAACTGCGTCGTTACCTTTAGTTTCTACATGTACTAAACCTTCAGCCGCAATACGGTCTGCTTTTTTAGCTGCTTTAGCAATACCTTTTTCACGTAGGTAGTCAATCGCTTTATCGATGTCACCATCAGTTTCAGTTAGCGCTTTTTTACAATCCATCATACCCGCGCCAGTTTTTTCACGTAATTCTTTAACAAGTTTTGCTGAAATAGTTGCCATTCATTATTCCTCCAATAAGTTATCATTTTATATATTATGATTTTAGCATTATTATAGGCAAGATTGCCAATACTCTAATTGAATATTTGTAATTTGCCTCGATTTTCTTTTTAAAAAAGGTGATAAGCATTAATATCTTATCACCCATTTAAACTATATCTAAGTCAGATTCAACAGTTGATTATTCTTCAGTTGCTTCTGTTTCTTCTGATTTTTCTTTTTCATCTAAATCGATGTTTTGTTCTGCAGCTACTTCTTCATTAGAAACGCCTTGTTGACCTTCTAAGATTGCATCTGCCATTTTAGCAGTTAATAATTTAACCGCACGGATAGCATCGTCGTTTGCTGGGATAACGTAGTCAATTTCGTCAGGATCACAGTTAGTGTCAACGATACCTACGATAGGAATATTTAATTTACGAGCTTCAGCAATTGCATTACGCTCTTTACGTGGGTCAACTACGAATAATGCTTGAGGCATTGATTTCATATCACGAATTCCGCCTAAGAATTTGATTAAACGGTCGTATTCTTTTTTAAGTTCTACTACTTCTTTTTTAGGTAATACTTCGAATAAACCATCTTCTTCCATTTTTTCAATTTCAGAAATACGTTTGATTCGTTTTGAGATCGTTTTATAGTTAGTTAATAATCCACCTAACCATCTTTGGTTAATGTAGAATTGACCAGCACGTTCTGCTTCAGATTTAACTGATTCTTGTGCTTGTTTTTTAGTTCCTACGAATAAGACTTGTCCACCATCTTCTGAAACTTGTTTCAAGAAGTTGTATGCCTCGTCTACTTTTTTCACTGTTTTTTGTAAGTCGATGATATAAATACCATTTCTCTCAGTGAAGATATATTTTTTCATTTTTGGGTTCCAACGACGTGTTTGGTGACCGAAGTGAACACCCGCTTCTAGTAATTGTTTCATTGAAATTACTGCCATTATAAATTCCTCCTATTGGTTAATTACCTCCATAGCAAACTATTGTAAAGACAATATACAAATATTGCACCCTTTACACAATCACGTTTGATATGTGTGTATTGGCTTTATAGCCGAAAATAAATATAACATAATGCCGTGTCTAAAGCAAATGTTTTTCAAGCATTTTTTCATAAATTTAATGGTAATTCTATCAAGTTAATGTGAAATATCAATTTGATTGAAAATTAGACAAAAATAAAGAAATGACTTCAACATAATCATCAAAGTCATTTCATTGACTACCGCCAAGATAACATCGTCACGACTAGGACATTGAATTATGTCCCAGACTCATCGACTTATTTACTTTTTTCTAATTCATCTAAGAATTTTTCTTTTTTAACTTTAATGAAAGTACCTTTCATTCCTAAAGAACGTGATTCAATTACACCAGCACTTTCTAATTTACGTAGTGCATTTACAATTACAGATCTAGTAATACCAACTCTATCTGCAACTTTTGATGCGATTAATAGGCCTTCCGTACCGCCAAGTTCTTCAAAGATATGTTCAATCGCTTCTTTTTCAGAATAAGATAATGAA
>NZ_JACVZN010000160.1:0-246 GCF_017151895.1 Staphylococcus sp. EG-SA-15
TGTATTTTAAATGAACTTTTTAAAGATGATGAAAATATAGATAGACGGGTGTTGGAAGGTTTAGTAAGCGCTAAAATCATTAAAGATAAAAAATATACAAATGAAAATCTAATTGTAGCAAATAATGTCATTATGCTTAGGTTTAACTTCTTCTATACTGACCTGTTCTTTTGTACTAAGGTATAATACGCTTATCCATTTAGAATTCAATCTTCCTGCCGTTGCAAATCCCTTTGGTGGTGACAT
>NZ_JACVZN010000161.1:0-246 GCF_017151895.1 Staphylococcus sp. EG-SA-15
TGACCGTAACGTCAAATGTAATCACAATCGGAAAGTATCGTGACAATGCATATATAACAGGGAGGGTTTAAATATGAGTTACTTCACTGATTTTGTAAGGGGATTTTTAGATTTAGGTGCAACTGTTGTAATAACTTAAGTTGATCATCTACTTTATCCATTGCTAACATAAAAACGATTTTCACTTCTGTCTGTTGATCAAGTGTTCCCATTTCAATAAACGGCACTTCTTTTTCTAGAACAGCC
>NZ_JACVZN010000162.1:0-245 GCF_017151895.1 Staphylococcus sp. EG-SA-15
GAGTGCCCAACTTAATGATGGCAACTAAGCTTAAGGGTTGCGCTCGTTGCGGGACTTAACCCAACATCTCACGACACGAGCTGACGACAACCATGCACCACCTGTCACTTTGTCCCCCGAAGGGGAAGGCTCTATCTCTAGAGTTGTCAAAGGATGTCAAGATTTGGTAAGGTTCTTCGCGTTGCTTCGAATTAAACCACATGCTCCACCGCTTGTGCGGGTCCCCGTCAATTCCTTTGAGTTTC
>NZ_JACVZN010000163.1:0-245 GCF_017151895.1 Staphylococcus sp. EG-SA-15
TTTGTATCAATAGTATTTTGATGTCTTTACTATATAAAAATCACCCTGAGGAATTAAGATTATTACTTATCGATCCAAAAATGGTTGAATTAGCTCCTTATAATGGTTTGCCACATTTAGTTGCACCTGCAATTAGTGCGTGTGGCGTTTTAGCAATATCCATAAGTAATGGTTCATTATTAATTCTATACCCCATCGCAACTGTTAATTTAGATTCAGCATTTTTAAAACTTGGAGATTCAATA
>NZ_JACVZN010000164.1:0-245 GCF_017151895.1 Staphylococcus sp. EG-SA-15
TTTCCATGTTTATTCCTGACAATGATTTTATGGCATCACTGGTAAGTGACTTGTCCGAATTTTTAAGTTTGAAATTAGAATCTATTGATACTTTTATGGAAAATCCACAGGAACTTGAAACATTATTCACGCGCGTCGTTGTTTTAGACTCATCAGCTAAAATAACATCGTATTGATGATCATGAGCTAAAGCATTAATGATTTCTTCATTGACGTCTGCAAATGTTACTTTAACATTGTTGTCT
>NZ_JACVZN010000165.1:0-244 GCF_017151895.1 Staphylococcus sp. EG-SA-15
CACCACTATTTTGATAAACAGAAAGGTGGTCATAAGTAATGGAAGGTAATTTATTACAGCAATTATTCAATTATTATGTTACGAACTTTGGTTATCTATGGGATTTATTTTTCAAACACTTATTAATCGTCGTTTTAAGTTCTGGGTGTTGCCGTAATAATTCATTTGTTGCAACAGCACTCGCAGCATAAGGTGGGAAAAATTGTTTATCATCTTTAAGTACTTTCAAATCATACGCGGCAAT
>NZ_JACVZN010000166.1:0-244 GCF_017151895.1 Staphylococcus sp. EG-SA-15
TGGTCTATCTAACATTGATAAGATTATTAACATGTTTGATGATGGTCCAGATAAAATTGGTGTAGCAGCACCGAATGAACAAATCTATAAGGTTTTCAAGCAACAGGCGAATACATTTCATAGTGATTCGTTATTAATCAAAGCTGGTTCTGGGGTGGCAACATTAGGATTGCCGGATTCTCCTGGTGTGCCTGAAGGTATTGCTAAAAATACAATTACAGTTCCATACAATGATTTAGATGCA
>NZ_JACVZN010000167.1:0-244 GCF_017151895.1 Staphylococcus sp. EG-SA-15
GATATAAATTTCAGGTTTATTTGCTAAAAATACTTGTAATTCTTCAGCACCAATATAGCCTTGTTTATCTTTTAAGTGTGTATATAATTTAGCGTTGTCATGATGGCTTGCGATACTGTTGAAGTTGAAGCGGGTTGAAGCAATTTCGTTTTATTAATGAAGCTATGTGAAACATAGTGATTGAACAAAAAAGTGGTTTAATGGGATGGTGGGTATTTCCGTTTTAGAATTTAACATTTACACG
>NZ_JACVZN010000169.1:0-244 GCF_017151895.1 Staphylococcus sp. EG-SA-15
CATTGGTGTCCTAGTTGGAATGCTTATTCCTATCCAAACATCTGTCAATTCAAGACTATCACTGTATACTAAATCGCCTTTCTATACTTCATTCATTTCATTTTCAGTTGGAACAATTTGTTTAATTGTGGTAATTGCAGTTTTACAGGCTTGTCTAGTGAAGATTTAAAACTTAATTCAAGTGTTTTAGTCATGAATATGTCCTCCTGATTAAATTGATAAAGATTTGATGAGTTCGATATTG
>NZ_JACVZN010000016.1:0-55372 GCF_017151895.1 Staphylococcus sp. EG-SA-15
TTTACAACTGCACCGACAAAGACAAGTACTACAACAAGACATCTAAAGATAAATAATATTACACGGTTTGTTGATAAAAATTCAATATTAGATTGACCGTAATAGTAATTACCTACCACAGATGAAAATGCAAACAGTGTAACTGCTATTGTTAAGAAAATACCTCCAGCAGAACCTAAATGCTCATTAAGTGCTGATTGAGTAACTGCAACACCTTGAGGTGCGTTATCACCAAATTTCAGTCCTGAATATAGTAAAATCATGATTGCAGTTGCTGTACAAACCAACATTGTATCAAAGAACACACCTAATGATTGGATTAAACCTTGCTTAACAGGGTGTGGTACGGCAGCAGTTGCCGCTGCATTCGGCGCAGAACCCATACCAGCTTCGTTAGAGAATAAACCACGTTTGATACCTTGAAGAACCGCAGCACCTACAGCGCCACCAGTTACTTGTTCGATACCAAATGCACTTTTAATAATCGTACCTATCATAGGAACAATTTGATCTAAATTAAATAGCAATATTACTAAAACCATACCAATGTAAATGATAGCCATAATCGGTACAATTAACGAAGATAACGTAGCAATACTACGTACACCACCAAATATAATAATAGCTGTTACGATTGCTAAAATAATACCTGTGATTACTGGACTAATATTATATTGCGTATTTAACGACTCCGCAATTGTATTAGATTGCACTGTGTTAAATACAAATGCAAATGTAATTGTAATTAAAATCGCAAATACGATACCTAGCCATTTTTGATTTAAACCTTTAGTAATATAGTAAGCTGGACCACCACGGAATCCACCATCTTTATCATGTACTTTATAAACCTGAGCCAAAGTCGCTTCTATAAATGCACTCGCTGCACCTATAAATGCAATAACCCACATCCAAAATACTGCACCTGGACCGCCTAAAACAATCGCAGTCGCAACACCAGCAATATTACCAGTACCAACTCTCGAACCAGCACTAATCGCAAATGCTTGGAATGGCGAAATACCCTTCTTACCATCTTCTAAAGTTTCTGGACGTTCTACTAAAGCTCTAAACATTTCAGGTAACATTCGTAATTGAACGAATTTAGAACTAATTGTAAAGAAGAATCCAGCTGTCAATAATAGACCAATTAAATATTGAGACCATATTAAATCGGTACCAACATGGACAAATTCTTTAAACCATCCAGGTATTAAACTATCGAAATCTTTCAAAATAAACCCCTCGCATCCTCTACATGAATCATGTACCTTCTATAAAATTAGACCGAATTGAAACTTCAGTAAATATAGAGATACATCATCATTTCTTATACAATACAAGAGATTTATATTAGTTTGGTCAAAGTATATCGCTAATTTAACGATAAGTACTTGGTCAGCATTTAATATAAATCCCTTGAATTTAGTCAAAATTTAACATTACTGTATTTTATCATTTAATTTCGTGATTGCATATAGTTTTTAGCTAATATACATGTCTATTACTTCACCAAAATCATCTGTATCTACAATGAATGAGCCATTTGTATATTGTTCAGATTTATGAATATCATTAATTAAACCATGTTCTTCATTTGATTTTGAATATAATGTATATTGACTATGTTCACCTGTCACTACATGTGCAGCTACAATACGATGTGGATTTTTCTTTAATTCTTTTAATAAAGTTATTCCACGTTGTGCTCTTTTAGCAACTTGTAAGATTTTAAAACTAATACGTTTTAACGAGCCGCGTTGTGTGGCCATCAATATAGTATTATTTTCAGAAACACCTTCTGTCATAACAACGAAATCTTCAGCTTTAAGATTTATTGATTTAACACCAGCTGCCCTTAATCCGGTATCTGATAGTTCACTTGTATTATACGTTAATGACATACCTTTATTAGTAATGACGGTAATTAATTGATCTTTTTCAAAGCGCATAACACTAATCAAATCATCATTTTCTTTAACTTTAGTAGCAATTAAAGGTTTATTAAAACGCGTTGTTTTAAATAGAGGCACTGTACTTTTCTTAATCATGCCATTTTGAGTCGCAAAAACATAAAATGCATCTGTATTAAAGTCCTTTTCATTAAAGACATTAATAACCACTTCATCTTCTTCGATAGGAACTATTTGTGATACATGTTGCCCCAATTCTTTCCAACGAATATCTGCTAATTTATGAACCGGTATAAATAGATAACGACCTTTATTTGTAAATACTAGTACGGTATCTTGCGTATTTACTTCTTGATGTTTAAGTAAACTGTCACCATCTTTTAAACCAATATCTTCAACACCGCTAGCATTAAAGCTACGAATAGAAGTACGTTTAATATATCCATGACGTGTCATACTTAAAATAACTTCTTCACTAGGCACCATAACTTCTTTGTCAATTTTAATTTCTTCAATTTCTGCTTCAATTAAAGACAGTCGTTCAGATTTGAATTTCTTTTTAATTTCATTCAATTCTTCTTTTATGACATTCAATAATGCATCATGGTTATCAAGAATATGACGTAATTGTTTGATTAATGCTTCAAGTTCTTTATGTTCACCTTCAAGCGCAACTATGTCAGTATTTGTTAAACGATATAACTGTAACATTACAATTGCTTCAGCCTGTTCTTCTGTGAACTCGTATACTTCGATAAGGTTTTCTTTAGCGTCACGTTTGTTTTTAGAGCTACGAATCAATTCGATTACTTTATCTAAAATTGACAACGCTTTAATCAAACCTTCAACGATATGCATACGTTTTTCAGCATTATCTAATTCAAACTTTGTTCTATTTGCAACAACCTCAATTTGGTGATTCAAATAACTATCTATAATTTGACGAATACCCATCAATTTTGGACGACCATCACTAATAGCGACCATGTTGAAATTATATGAAATCTGTAAATCAGAGTTTTTATAAAGATAATTTTTGATTGATTCACTGTTCACATCTTTTTTCAATTCAATTGCTATTCGTAAACCAGTTCTATCAGTTTCATCACGTACTTCAACGATACCATCGACTTTTTTGTCAGCACGTAATTCATCGATACGTTTTACTAAGCTACTTTTGTTCACTTCATATGGAATTTCAGTAATAATTAACTGTTTACGTCCATTGCGTAAAGTTTCTTCTTCAACTTTAGAACGAACTATAATTCTACCTTTACCTGATTCATAAGCTTTTTTAATACCATCAATACCTTGAATAATACCACCAGTTGGAAAATCAGGACCTTTAATATATTTCATTAATTGATTGACTGTAATATCCGGATTATCAATATATTTAAGGGTTGCTTGAATCACTTCAGCTAAATTATGTGGTGGTATATCTGTCGCGTAACCTGCAGATATACCTGTAGAACCATTCACTAGTAAGTTAGGAAATCTTGATGGCAATACCATTGGTTCGAGTGTCGTATCATCATAGTTTGGAATGAAAGAAACTGTCTCTTTATTAATATCACGTAATAACTCTTCAGCTAGTAAGCTTAACTTAGCTTCAGTGTAACGCATTGCCGCTGGCGGATCATTATCGATACTACCATTATTACCATGCATTTCAATTAAGACATGTCGTAACTTCCAGTCTTGACTTAAACGGACCATTGCTTCGTACACTGAGGAGTCTCCATGTGGATGATATTGACCAATAACATCACCGACTGTTTTCGCACTTTTACGGAAATTTTTATCGTGTGTATTACCACTTGAATACATTGCATATAAAATACGACGTTGTACTGGTTTTAAACCATCACGAACATCTGGCAATGCACGCTCTTGAATAATATATTTACTATATCTTCCAAAGCGATCACCTAAAACATCTTCAAGTGATAAATCTTGAATTATTTCACTCACTAGATTTCCTCCTCATCAAATTGATCATTTTCAAGCACTTGTACTTCAGAATTATCTAAAATACTTTGGTCCTCTTGCATACCAAACTCAACATGCTTTTCAATCCATTCACGTCTAGGTTGTACTTTGTCACCCATTAATGTTGTTACACGTTTAGATGAACGCACTTCATCTTCAACTTGTACACGAATTAAAGTTCGTGTTTCTGGGTTCATCGTCGTTTCCCATAATTGTTCAGGGTTCATCTCACCCAAACCTTTGTAACGTTGTAACGTGAAGCCTTTACCAAGTTCTTTTTGTAATTTATTAAGCTCTTCGTCTGTCCAAGCGTATTCAACTCGCTTTGTTTTGCCTTTACCTTTTTCCAATTTATAAAGTGGAGGTAAAGCAATAAATACACGACCTGCTTGAACAAGCGGTTTCATATATTTGAAGAAGAATGTTAACAATAGCACTTGAATATGCGCACCATCAGTATCAGCATCAGTCATAATAATTACACGATTATAATTACTATCTTCAATTTTAAAGTCAGTACCAACGCCTGCCCCGATTGTGTGGATAATTGTATTAATTTCTTCATTTTTAAAAATATCTTCTAGACGTGCTTTCTCTGTATTAATTACCTTACCACGTAATGGTAATATCGCTTGGAATTTGCGGTCTCGTCCAAGTTTTGCTGAACCTCCCGCAGAATCACCTTCGACTAAATACAATTCATTTTTTTCAGTGTTTTTACTTTGTGCAGGTGTTAATTTACCAGATAGCAAAGTGTCTTTACGCTTGTTTTTCTTACCTGAACGAGCATCTTCACGAGCTTTACGTGCAGCTTCCCTTGCTTGTTGTGCTTTAATCGCTTTTTTCACAAGTGATTTAGACAATTGTCCTTTTTCTTCTAAATAGAATGGCAATTTGTCTGCAACAACTGAATCAACAGCACTTCTAGCTTCAGAAGTACCCAATTTAGATTTCGTTTGTCCTTCAAATTGCAATAATTCTTCTGGAATACGAACAGACACAACAGCTGTTAAACCTTCACGAATATCATTACCATCTAAGTTTTTATCTTTTGTTTTAAGTTCATTAATACGACGTGCATAATCATTAAATACACGTGTCATTGCTGTTTTAAAACCAACTTCATGTGTACCACCATCTTTAGTACGTACATTATTTACAAAACTTAAAATACTTTCTGAATATTGATCATTATATTGGAAAGCTACGTCTACCTCTATACCATTTGCTTCACCTGAAAATGTAGCTACGTCATGCAAAACTTCTTTTCCTTCATTGACATAACTAACAAACTCTTTGATTCCTTCTTCATAATGGTAATGCTCTTGACGCTCTTTACCACTGCGTAAATCATTAAGCGTTATTTTTAAATTTTTCAATAAGAACGCAGACTCTTGTAGTCGTTCGCTTAAAACATCAAAATTAAATGATGTAGATGCTTTAAAAATTGTGTCATCAGGTTTAAATGTTACTTTGGTACCTGTTTTCTTAGTTTTACCTTTTTTCACTAAACCAGAAGATGGCGAACCACCGTTTTTAAAACTTTGATGATATATATTACCATCTCGATGGATTTCAACTTCAAGCCATTCACTCAATGCATTTACAACTGAAGCACCAACACCGTGAAGACCACCTGAAGTTTTATAGCCGCCTTGTCCAAATTTACCTCCTGCATGTAAAACAGTAAAGATAACTTCGACTGTCGGTTTACCTGATTTATGTATACCTGTTGGCATACCACGTCCATTATCTTCTATAGAAATACTACCATCTTTATTAATTGTTACATCTATTTCGTTACCGTAACCATTCAATACTTCATCGACGGAGTTATCGACAATTTCATATACTAGATGATGTAATCCCCGTTTATCAGTTGATCCAATATACATACCAGGTCTTTTACGAACTGCTTCTAACCCCTCTAAAACCTGTATTGAATCATCTGAATAATTATTTTGTTTATTCATTGCCAATGATTTCGCCTCCTGCAAACGTACGTTCGTTTTTAAAACTATACAATAGTTATTCTTATATAAATCAGCGTAAAATGCAAGTATCAATTAACTTTCATAGCTTAATTCCATATATTAATCCCCGTTTTTAAAATTTTTAGCCGTAATTTAAACGAATATGATAAAATAGTCCTAAGATATTAAAGGATGTGTAATATTTATGATGATAATCGTCATGTTACTACTAAGTTATCTTATCGGCGCTTTCCCAAGTGGATTCGTAATTGGAAAATTATTTTTCAAAAAAGATATTAGACAATTTGGTAGTGGTAATACTGGCGCTACTAATAGCTTTAGAGTATTAGGTCGTCCTGCAGGATTCTTGGTAACATTTCTAGATATTTTCAAAGGGTTCATAACTGTTTTCTTCCCTTTATGGTTACCAGTTCACGCAGATGGCCCTATTAGTACTTTTTTTACAAATGGTTTAATTGTTGGCTTATTCGCTATACTTGGACACGTTTATCCTGTTTATTTAAAATTCCAAGGTGGCAAAGCGGTTGCAACTAGTGCAGGTGTCGTCTTGGGAGTCAATCCGATACTTTTACTAATACTTGCAATTATCTTCTTTATTGTATTGAAGATTTTTAAATATGTTTCTTTAGCAAGTATCGTTGCAGCAATTTGCTGTGTGATTGGCTCGCTTATCATTCAAGACTACATTTTATTAGTCGTTAGTTTCTTAGTTTCAATCATATTGATAATTAGACATCGCTCTAATATCGCAAGGATTTTTAGAGGCGAAGAACCTAAAATAAAATGGATGTAACAATTTTTTGACATTAGTCCATCATTGCATATTTTTTTGCAGTTGATGGATTATTTTATTTTTGCAAAAACAATTTTTTTAACTTAAAATCCAACTATACTTAGTTTTTTTACAAGAACATTTGATACCGAGACATAAATCAATGTCATAGGCTCCACAATGTTATATTAGCTGTAGTTAACCGAACGAAATGCGCTTATAACTAGGTTTTTTCAATTCTGGTCGGGGGTCCCAACATAGAAGCTTATGGAAATTCAGCTTACAATAATGAGCAGGTTGGGGTGGGCTCCAACACAGAGAATTTCGATAAGAAATTCCACAAATAATACAAGTTGGCCCACTCCCATTCTGTAATAAATATAGGAGGTCATTGTTATGCAAATAGAACTTACTGATGCAGCAGTAACTTGGTTTAAAAATGAACTAGAGTTGCCTGAAAATAATAAAGTGCTCGTGTTTTTTGTAAGATATGGTGGCGAATTCCAACTCAAGCAAGGATTTAGTCCTGCTTTTACAGTTGAACCAAAGGAAGATGTTGATATTGGCTATGAACAACAATATGACGATTTAAATGTTGTCGTAGCGGAAAAAGATTTGTGGTACTTTGAAGATGACCACATTATTGTAAATGTAGTTGATCACGAAGATGAAATTTCTTATTCCACAAAATAACTAAAATAAAACGAACTTGTTTACACATTCTGATGTGTACTGAACCTCGGAAGTTGTACTTTGGTTTAGCACATCTGATGTTGTATGAACAAGTTCGTTTTTGCTATATATTAGCTTATCTTCACGCTAATTACATTAATGTTAACGTATTGGCTATTTTTTATAGATTAATTGTTAATATTGCCTCTCCAAACATTTACAGTAACTTATAAAGAATCAATACCATCCATTATCTCTACTGTTTTCCCTTCATTATTGAGCGTTTGCACTTTACTATAGGCTTCATGCCAATCTGGGAAATAACGATCCAACCGTATAGGCTTAAAAGTATCTTCTTTAATGCAAATCAATTCTGTGGAACCTGTAGTTGCAAGTTCACCTTTTTCATTAAAAATCTCATATTTATACACTGAACGTAATCTCGAATATTTTTCAACCCAAGTTTTAACTTTAACTTTTTCTGGATAAAAAATAGACTTTTTATAATTGACATTGAGGTCAGTCACAGGTGAAATGATTCCTTGTTTTTCCATATCAGCATAACTAAAACCTAACTTCGATATATAATCCAACCGCGCAACTTCAAACCAAGTTGCATAATTCCCGTGATAAATTACACCCATCTTATCAGTTTCAGCATAACGCGCTTCTATTTCTGTAATACTATATATCATTTTAAGCCTTCTTTCAGTTTAACTTTATATCTCATTCTAACATAAAATACAAGAAGAGGCCGGCCAAGAACACAAAGGTTTTGAACCGACCTATTATATCATAAAGTTTATAGAAGTATTTTTGAGCACTATCAAAGTGCCTCAAATACCGATTTAAATTTTACTGTGATATCTATTTTTTATTGCGCTAATTTATTTCTTAAAACCATTTGTAAAATTCCACCGTGACGATAGTAATCCATTTCAACAAGTGAGTCAAAACGAACCATAGCGTCAAATTCTACCAAATCACCATCTTGCTTCTTAGCAGTAACTTTGACGTAGTCATGTGGTTGAACATTTTCATCAATATTAACAGAAATTTCTTCTGTACCATCTAGACCAAGAGAATCAGCTGATTCACCTTTTTTAAACTCTAATGGTAATACACCCATCATAACTAAATTTGAACGATGGATACGTTCATAACTTTGTGCAATAACTGTTTTAACACCTAATAAGTTTGTACCTTTTGCTGCCCAGTCACGAGATGAACCCATACCATAATCGTTACCAGCTAATACAACTAAACCTGTACCATCTTCTTTATATTTCATTGCAGCATCAAAGATAGGCATTACTTCATTTGTTGGCCAATAAGTTGTAAAACCACCTTCAGTACCTGGCGCTAATTGGTTTTTAATACGTATATTAGCAAACGTACCTCGAACCATTACTTCGTGATTACCACGTCTTGAACCATATGAATTAAATTCACGAATAGGCACTTGATGATCTTGTAAATATTTACCAGCTGGCGTATCTTTACCAATTGCACCTGCTGGAGAGATGTGGTCAGTTGTCACAGAATCACCGAATTTACCCATAACACGTAAACCATTTAATGGAACAATCGTACCCGGTTCTTTAGATAATCCTTGGAAGAATGATGGATTTTGAATGTATGTTGAATTAGGATCAAAGTCATATAGAGGTTGATCAGTTACATCAATCTCATTCCATAATTCGTTGTTATTGTATACGTTATTATATTCTTCAATAAATAATTCAGGTGTTACAACACTATCAACGGTATCTGAAACTTCTTTAATTGATGGCCAAATATCTTTCAAATATACATCTTCACCGTCATTACCTTTACCAATAGGTTCATTTTGTAAATCAATATCAACCGTTCCAGCTAATGCATAAGCAACAACTAACTGTGGTGAAGCTAGGTAATTGGCTTTAACAAGAGGATGGATACGACCTTCAAAGTTACGGTTACCAGATAATACAGATGTCACTAATAGGTCCTCATCAGCAATCGCTTTTTCAATTTCTGGTAATAAAGGACCTGAATTACCGATACAAGTTGTACATCCATAACCAACCAAGTTGAAGCCTAAATCATCTAAATAAGGTTGCAAGCCAGCATCTCTTAAATATCCGGTAACAACTTTTGATCCTGGTGCTAGAGAAGTTTTAACGTATTCAGGAACTTTCAAGCCTTTTTCAACTGCTTTTTTAGCAACTAAACCTGCACCTAACATTACATAAGGGTTAGATGTATTTGTACATGATGTAATTGCTGCTATTGCAATATCACCTGTTTTCATTGTAGCTTTTGATCCATCTTTGAAGTTAATTTCAGCTTTCTTATCAAATTCACTTTTATCTAAACCGTGTCCTTGGTTGCCCGCTGGAGCTGTTACAGAATTTTCAAATGATGATTTCATATCACTTAAGAAAATTAAATCTTGAGGACGTTTTGGTCCTGAAAGCGATGCTTCAACTGTTGATAAATCCAATTCGATAACATCTGTATAATTAGGATCTTCTTTCTCAACATCAAAGAACATATGGTTTTGTTTCAAATATTCTTTTACTAGCGCGATATGCTCATCTGATCTACCAGTTAACTTCATATATTTAAGAGATTCATCATCAACCGGGAAGAATCCGCAAGTTGCTCCATACTCTGGTGCCATGTTTGCAATTGTAGCACGGTCTGCTAGTGGTAAATGTTGTACACCTGGACCAAAGAACTCTACAAATTTACCAACAACACCTTTTTTACGTAGCTCTTGAGTTACTCTTAACGCTAAATCAGTTGCTGTTGCGCCTTGTGGTAATGAATTTACTAGTCGTACACCAATAACCTCTGGAATTGGGAAATAAGAAGGTTGTCCAAGCATTCCAGCTTCAGCTTCAATACCACCAACACCCCATCCTAGTACGCCAATACCATTTATCATTGTTGTATGTGAATCAGTACCAACTAATGTATCCGGAAATGCAGTTTTTTCACCATCTACATCACGAACATGTACAACACTTGCTAAATATTCTAAGTTAACTTGGTGAACTATTCCAGTTGCAGGAGGAACTGCATTGTAATTATCAAATGCTTTCGTTGCCCAATTTAAAAACTGATAACGTTCATAGTTACGTTCAAATTCTAATTTCATATTACGTTCAAGAGCTTCTGGATTTGCATAGCTATCCACTTGAACTGAGTGGTCAATAACTAAATCCACCGGTACTTCTGGATTAATTTTAGTAATATCTCCCCCAACGTCATCCATTGCTTTACGTAAAGAAGCTAAATCAACTACGGCTGGTACACCTGTGAAATCTTGTAAAATAACACGAGAAGGTTTAAATGGTACCTCGCCTTCATTTCCATCTTTTCCAAACTGACTTAAAGCTTTAATATGATCGTCTGTAATTACAAAATCATCTTCTTGACGAAGTAAAGATTCTAACAAAACACGAATTGAATAAGGTAAATTGGAAACTTTAGTAATGCCTTGCTCTTCTACAGCTTTTAAATCATAGTAAGTATAACTTTGGCCATTCAAGTCAAAATGTTTTTTTGATTGCTCTTTAAAATTTGCAGCCATTTAATGATCCCCCTTGATACATTTTTATATTTATATGCCTTGATTAAATTGTATTATTATATTTATTGATAAACAACTCATCATGCTTAGAAAACGCTTAATTTAGGTTTTGACTTTTTAATCAGAGTATATAAGCAAAACTTATCATACAGGTAAGGTGTAATAAGTATTTTTTATTAATTGAGAATAATTATCAATTTCGTGAATGATTCAATTCAATTTTCAAACGTATTATTTCATTGAGCAGAAAGAAAATTGTGGCGCCAAACTTTAATATTTCTTTTCAATGTCATTCTTTTGATGGGAGTGGGACAGAAATGATATTTTCGCAAAATTTATTTCGTCGTCCCACCCCAACTTGCACATTATTGTAAACTGACTTTCCGCCAGCTTCTATGTTGGGGCCCCGCCAACTTGCATTGTCTGTAGAATTTCTTTTCGAAATTCTCTGTGTTGGGGCCCCTGACTAGAATTGAAAAAAGCTTGTTACAAGCGCATTTTCGTTCAGTCAACTACTACCAATATAACTTCGTAGAGCATAGAATATTGATCTATGTCCCAGTCTGAGTTAATTTTCTATAAAAGTATAGTTAATTTTTTTATACCGTCGTACTTCACTTTAGCTTTGTCAAACCTCTTTCTATTAAGTTGTCAGAAATAAACCTATCTTAAAATATAAAAAAATCGAGAATTCGTAGTTTAATAACGAAATTCTCGTTCTTATCCTTTTGAATATACTCAATTTTCCACAAAAACAAACAAGTAGTATATCTGTTCTAGCTACTAGAATGACATACTACTTGTTATTAAAATACTTAACTAAACTTTATTAGTTATCTTTTTTCTCTATATTTCTACGTGACTGACGCTTTTCAAGAATGTCAGATTCATAATCTTCTTGTTGACTCTTGATATATTCTTGTAAGCGATGTTTATTCGGAGTCAATGTTAAACCTAGGAATTTACGTTCCTGGTTCGCATCCTTGTAGAAACTTACCATCATGAGTATGACGACAAAGGAGAATGGGAATGCACTTATAATTGCAGCACTTTGAATCGCATTTAAAGCTTCAGCGCCGTTACCGCCACCAGCTAATAAAAGTACAAATGCTATTAAGGCCTGTGAAATTCCCCAAACAACTTTTACCATACTAGATGGATTTAATGAACCAAATGTTGTTTGCATTCCTAATACAAATGTTGCTGAGTCAGCAGATGTAATAAAGAATGATGCAATTAATAATAATGCAATCAACGATAAAACAATGCCAAATGGCACATGATTAAACACTCCAAATAGCTGTGTTTCAGGAGTCATATCAAAAATTTCTTTGTGTTTCTTACCTGTCTCGATGCCTAATACACCAAAGACACTAAACCAAACAAAACTAACAATTGCTGGAACTAGCAAGACACCAGAAATGAACTCTCTAATTGAACGTCCTTTTGAAACTCGTGCAATAAACACTCCAACGAATGGACTCCAACTTAACCACCAACCCCAGTAATAAAGTGTCCATGAAGACATCCATTCACGTTTTTGAGGATTTAAAGCTGCTGTATCAAAACTATTAAACAAGAATGTGTTTAGTAAACTACCCGTAGAGCTAGTTAACATATTTAAAATAAGAACAGTTGGTCCAACAATTAAAGCAGCTACCATTAAAATAGTACCTAAACCAATGTTCAAGTTACTTAAGTATTGAATACCTTTACTTAATCCAGACCATGCACTTGCTATAAATAAGATAGTAACAACAATGATGATAATCGCTTGTACAAACGTATTGTTTGGAACATTGAACAAGTAATGTAAACCACCATTAATTTGTAGAGCACCCATACCTAACGAAACGGCTACCCCAACGATTGTCGCAAATACAGATAAAACGTCAATAAAAATTCCAATAGGACCTTCTACTTTATCACCTAAAAGAGGACGTAAAGTTCTAGATAATAAACCTGGTTCACCTTTACGGAATTGCGAATATGCCAACGCTAACGCAACAACACCATAAACAGCCCAAGCATGGAATCCCCAATGGAAAAATGTTGAACGTAGAGCTTCAGTATAAGCTTCAGTAGTTTTGGGATCTGCTGTAGGTGGCGTAGCAAAGTGCGCCATCGGTTCTGCTGCACCATAAAACACCAAACCTATCCCCATACCAGCACTAAACAACATAGCAAACCATGAAATTGTATTAA
Organism: Staphylococcus sp. EG-SA-15; assembly: GCF_017151895.1. NCBI lineage: Bacteria > Bacillati > Bacillota > Bacilli > Caryophanales > Staphylococcaceae > Staphylococcus > Staphylococcus sp. EG-SA-15. The sequence continues at coordinate 13,129 of NZ_JACVZN010000016.1, forward strand.
ACTCAGGTTTGTCATTTGGTTTACCTAGTTTAAGTTTTCCAATAGGACTAAAAATAAGGAATATACAGAAGAACACGATAATCGTAGTAAGAATAAGATAATACCAACCTAACTTTTCTGTAATCCACATTTTAATATTATTGGTAACATAGTTGAATTGTTCAGGTAAAAATGCACCAAGTAATACGACTATAGCAACAACAATTGCACTATAGATGAAGACTGGTGAATACTTCTTTCCATTTGGATTCTCTGGTGAAGAAGAATTCATAATTAATTACTCCCTTCAATTCTATATTTAATTTTATGTAGTAGAATAAAAATATTATCTAAACATTTTATTCAATAACTCACGCACCTTTATAGGATAACAAAGGTCTTTGCGATAATCAAATTTTCTTGAATAATCTATTTTCTAATTTTTTTATTTGTTGTATAATTGAGGTTACATTTAAAAAAGAGAGGTTGAGTGTAATGTTAAAAGAATTCAAAGAGTTCGCCTTAAAAGGTAACGTCTTAGATTTAGCAATTGCTGTTGTGATGGGTGCAGCTTTCAACAAGATTATATCTTCATTAGTAGAAAATATCATTATGCCATTAATTGGTAAAATTTTCGGATCAGTTGATTTTGCTAAAGAATGGTCATTCTGGGGTATTAAATACGGTTTATTTATCCAATCTGTTATCGACTTTATTATCATCGCGTTTGCTTTATTCATCTTTGTTAAGATTGCAAATACATTAATGAAGAAAGAAGAAGCCGAAGAAGAAGCAGTTGTGGAAGAAAATGTTGTGTTATTAACTGAAATCAGAGATTTATTACGTGAGAAAAAATAATTTTTAAATAAAAAGAGATGGGCTAAGGTTGTTCTATACATTCCAAAGTACCATCTCTATTTTTTATGTTTTAATTTCTTTTGAATCTTGTTGAACTCTGATATTGATCTGATTTCACTTCTAAAACTAAAGGTATTCTATTTTTCAATTCGCTCACATGTGAAATAATCCCAACCATTCTACCAGTTGATTTAAGATTTAATAAAGTGTCTAACGCTGTTTCAAGCGTTTCTTGATCTAATGTACCGAATCCTTCATCAATAAATATTGATTCTAGTGAAATACCTCCTGATTGCTGCTGTACAATTTCGCTTAACCCTAAAGCTAATGCAAGCGACGATTGGAAAGTTTCTCCACCGGATAACGAGCTAATATGTCTAGACTTATTTGAATGCAAATCAAATACATCAATTTCTAGGCCACTAAGACCATGAGAAACCGCTTCTCGCCTAATTAGTTGGTATCGATTATCTGACATTGTTGCTAATCTCAGATTTGCTTGAGCAATAATTTGATCTAAATAGTAAATTAATACAAAGTTTTCCAATGTAAGATTTTTGTTGTTCTTACCACTGACAATCTCAGCCAATTGAAATATTTCTTGTTGATCCTTTAATTCTTGATTTAAGTAATTAATATGCGAAACTATAGATTGTGTTTTTTTAATATTATTTTGACATTGATAATGAACAGCAGAGTATTCATCTATCAGTGTATTCATCTTTCCTTTTTTCAGTTCATATTCATCTATTAATTTATCAGAGTCCAATAACTCTTTATCCTTGGTTAATGATTCTAACCTAGCTATTTCCATTTCAAATTCATGATAACGTTTTTTATAAGTATCCCTTTTCTGCTCTAATTCCTCTTGCTCGCCCCTCCAGGCTATTATTTCATTTATATCATTGTCGTCAGTTAAATTCAGCCTCGACATTTCCATTTCAATAGATTGTTCATTCAATTCTAAGTCATTATTGTAAGTTTCTAGTTGATTTTCATAGTGATTTAGATTATTTTGCTCAATTAACTTTCTTTGAGACAATTGCATTAACTTATCTTCAATCTCCTTTGAGAGTTCTTGATGCTGATTCACATCTTGAACATACTTCTTATAATCCACCTCAAAATTAGTGATATTATTATATTTCGAGAGTGTTTCAAATTCAGTGATGAGATCTCGACATAATTTCAACTCAGATTCATTTTTATTTAGACGCAATTGTTTATTATGAATTTGCAACGTTAGATTATCTTTTTCTTCTTTCATTTGTTCTATAAATTTATTAAGATCTCTTTGATTATTCAATGCATTTTCATTTTCTAGCAGACGCTTATTCAATACTTCAAGTGAAAAATCACTTTGCGTTTTAATATTAATATTCGATATTTTTTCATTAACAAATTTAATTTCAGAATTATGCACAGCAATATTCGATTTTATAGCGTGGATATTTGCTTCAATTTCTTTAATTTCATTTTGACGTTTAGCAATACTTTCAAAATCAATATGATGCCCTAAATCCTGAATTTCATTACCACATATCGGACATTGATCTCCAATATTTACAGCAGATTTAACTTCACTTATAAAGCTTTCTTTATCATTTAAGTCCAATTTTGTTTTATCGTAGCGATCTAATTTTATTTCGAGATTCTTCAATATAGATGTTTCTTCATTAATTTGATTCTCTAACTCTTGCTTACTACCTAATAGTTTATCTAATTCAGCTTTAGCTTTTTCATTTTCTTTAATTATATTAATTTCATTATTTATGTTCGTTATCGTATTATTTAGTTCGATAATTTTCTCGTAATCACTTTCGTTATTACCTATTGAATCTTCGACCTTTTCTAAACCTTTAATTAGATTATTTAATTCATCACCTAATTGTTCACTCTCAGTTCTCAAGCGTTCAATATTGAGATAACTTTGTTGATACTTATTAATATCGTTAAATAATACTCTAGTTTTATCAATAAAAGAGATTTTACTTTCAATTAAATCTCCATTTTCTTCTAACATTTTTTTCTCTTTGTCTATGTTTCGCTTATCACAATCAAGATTCAATATTTTATTATTGGTTTTAGAAATATCTTTTTTGCTATTAGCAATTTTAGTTTCAATTTTTTCTCTATTTTCAATATAATTCAATAGGTTTGTAATATCTTGTAACAACTTTAACTTAGCTTCAATTCCCTCTATTTCAGGTTGTTGTTCTTTCAATTGAACGAAATCAATTTTATTTTTGTTGAGTTGATTAATATTATCTTTTAATATATTATTTTCTAATGTTTTCTTTTCTATTATTTCAAATTCTTTAATAGCAGTTTCTTTACTTTCATTTACAGATGCTAGTATTTCTTTCGACCTAGCTTGTAAAAGTGGTATATTTTCAATCAATTTGTCTATCTGTTGAGTGGCAACCTCTAATAAGCCTTTTATATTGTCATCATCAAATGATTCAATTTCTTGCCATAAAAGGTCAATTTGTTGATATCTATTCTCGATTTGAGCTTTTTCTTTTTTTACTTCTTCTTTTAATATTTCTCGTATAGCTTCAAATTTTTCACTGTCAAACAGTGTTCTTAATATCCCTTGCTTTTCACGACTGTTTGATATTAAAAAGCGTTTGAATTCACCTTGAGGCAAAATAAACAATTGTCGGAATTGATCTGCATTTACTCCTAATAATTCAATAATGAATTGGTTACCTGAAATTACTTTACTTTCTCTAATTTCATACTTGCCATCCACCATCTCAAATACATCAAATTTAGCGTTCGTTTTTGTTGTATTACCTTCTTTGATATAAGGGCCTTGTCTATGCACTTTATAAATTCGCTGATTTAATTGAAATTCAAATGTTACTGACATCGGCTGTTTACCATCAGCGAAATGACTTCTCAAATCATTTTCTTCTCTTTGTTCAGTTGATGCTTTACCAAACAAGGCATAAGTCATTGCATCAAAAATCATTGTTTTACCCGATCCAGTCTTACCACTTATTAAAAACAATTCATTATTATCAATTTTAGAAAAATCAATTTCTTCTTTTAAAAAGGGGCCGAAATTATTCAACTTTAAATGTAATGGTTTCATTCATTAATCCTCCTTTCTCAATTCGTTTTCTAAAATATTTTTTATCTTTTTAGATTGGATATCCGATAATTCTTTATCAGTTATATGTTTATAAAACATTTCGATAATTGACATGTCATCTTTTTCACTTATTTCTATAGCATTATTTTCTTCATTATAATTAAAAGTTTCATTCGTCAGCGCTAAAGTATTAGGATAAATTTGTTTTAAACTCATCATTGGATCAGTAATATGAGACATATTTTTAAGTTTAAAATGTAAATAATTATCTTTATTTTTCACATGAACTTTTTCATTAATAACATCATTATATTCGCCTGAGATAATTTCCAATTGTCTAAGTGGCTTAAGAGGAATAAATACATCGTTAATAATGCCATCATTAATTGTTACACGTCTATACCCTTTAGCTTGACCCGCTTCCGAAAATGAATACTGCAATAAGGAGCCACTATATTTAATTTTGTCGTCTTCTATACTAAATGGATGATGCAAGTGACCTAGCATGACATAATCAAATATATCAAAAACACGTTTCTGAACTGACTCAACCGTTCCAATAGTTAATGGTCTTTCAGAATCAGATGTCTTTCCACCTTGAACAGTCAGATGACTAATTAAAATATTGACGGCATCTTCATCAATTGCCGGTGCTATTGTTTCAATACAGCGCGTAATTCCCTGTTGATGCGTTTCAATGGTGTCATCTTCAAAATAGTGTTTCATTTCGCTCACAGTAGCATAAGGGAGTGTATAAAAATTAACCCCACTTATCTCTATTGGTGAATTAATCGATGTAAAATCTGTTCTTATAAATAACTGATTATGTTCAAACCAACTCGCCCCATAGTTTAACCTCTCTTTACCATCGTGATTTCCACTAATCATAATTATTGGTATACGCAGTTCTAAATTTAACTTTCCAATCGCTTGTTCTAATAACATGATTGCATCTTTACTTGGATATGTTGTGTCATATAAATCTCCAGCTATCACAATGATATCGGGTTCTTCTTCTTTCATTTTTTCTACGAACATATCTAAAATATACGCTTGATCTTCTAAAAGCTGTTTGCCATTTAATATTTTCCCTAAGTGCCAGTCTGCTGTATGTATGATTTTCATTACTGCCTCCATATAGAACATTTGTTCGCTTTTATTTTAATATAATCATTTCACCTTTTCAAGTAAAATTAAAACCACTCATCGACTGATTTAGAAGTCGATCACAAGTGGTTTTAAAAGTAATTAATTGATTAATGTTTTCTTTAGTTTTTTGTATTTATATAGCATTGCTGCTCTCCAAGGAACAATCATACAGAATGCTAATAAAAAGAACATGCCGCCTAATTCTCCAGGATCTATTTCATTACTAATGAATATTTTCATCACAGTACGAATGATAAGTAATGAAATCAAAATAACTGGAAATGCTTTAGATCGTTTCATATAAATTTCTGTACCTTTGACTTCAAATCGAGAAGTCCAAATTAGAACTGTAGAAAAAAGCAAACCAATTATAAAGGCTTCTAGCATTTCCGATCCTGTTAGCCTAAAATATGGAACGACGTACATCAATGCACCGGTCGCCATAAAAAACGGTGGCAAAACTATTTTTTTCTCATTTACCGGATAATTTTGAGCTTTCATACGAATAACTATAACTATAGTTCCCATAAATAAAGCTACAATGATTGAAAATATTAAATAGAGCACGCAGACACCTTCTCGTTAAATAAACTCTCTGTAAATCATACAAAATGAATTATAGCATTTCTCAGTCTATTCGTCATTTTGTTAACTTTAATTTTAATAAACATATTTGTTTTTATTAATTTGATTATAAAAAGAGGCCATTTCCATATCTGGAAAATAGCCTCTATCAATTGCGAATTTACTTTTTCGCACTCTTCATATTTTGATCCATATTTTTATTCATCATCGTCATCATTTGATTAATTTTCTTCTGAGAAGGTTTTTGACCCATTTGCATCATCATCATACGAAGCATTTCTTCGTTGATTGGTGGGTTTTTCTTCAAGTAGTCCATCATATATTTTCTAGCTAAAAGGAAACCTCCAATTAAACCTAAAATTAATGCAGCTACTATAAAAATAATTGCTAACCAAGTTGCCATTGTTTCACCCGCTTTCTTTATCCTACTGAATTTTACTAAATTCATCACATTATTTCAAGAACTAGTTTATTCAAGTATTTTAATATCGATACTAAAAATAATATCAAAAATCATGCTGTTATAACAGAGCTTTTAAAGATTAATCTGAAATAGTATACTTTCATAACTTATCACTTATGATGTAGTTTAAGTGCTATACTCTAAATTTCAACACTTTAAAAGAAGCCTAAGATTATGCATCCTAGACTTCTAAACATACTCGCTTTATAAATTATTCTTATAAGCTCATAACTTGGTTTAAGATATTTTCTTTAGTAAATCCATATTTTTCAACTACTAAATCGCCAGGTGCACTTGCGCCAAAGCCGTCAATAGCAATAACTTTACCTGCAGTACCTACATATTTATGCCATCCAAGCGGTGAAGCCATTTCAATCGCAACACGTTTTGTTACGCTTGATGGAATAACTGATTCTTTATATTCTTCAGATTGTTGTTCAAATGCATTCCAGTTAGGCATTGAAACAACACGCACTGATTTACCTTGTTTTTCAAGATCTTTAGCAGCTTCAACTGCAAGACTAACTTCTGAACCTGAAGCTAATAATAGGAATTCTGGTGTCTCTTCAGAGCCATAAACTGTATAGGCACCTTTTCGAACGCCTTCTTCAACTACATCTTCTGGTACATCTAAAACCGGTAAGTTTTGACGTGTCAATACTAATGAAGTAGGTGTAGATTCAGATTCTAAGGCAACTTCCCATGCTACTCTTGTTTCATTACCATCAGCAGGACGGATAACATTCATATTTGGAATAGCTCTTAATCCAGCTAATTGTTCAATTGGTTCATGAGTAGGACCATCTTCACCTACTGCAATTGAATCATGTGTGAAGATGAACGTTGCATTTAATCCCATAATTGATGATAAACGTAACGCTGGTTTTAAATAATCACTAAATACGAAGAATGTTGCACCATATGGATGTAAACCTCCATGTGCAGCCATACCATTTACAGCAGCACCCATAGCAAATTCACGTACACCAAACCACACATTTTTACCTTCAGGTGTTTCAGAACTATAATCTGTTGCATCATTTACATTGGATTTGTTTGAACCAGCAAGGTCTGCTGATCCACCAAAGAATGAAGGGACAGTTTTACTGATTGCTTGAATAACAGTACCAGAATCAGCACGAGATGCACCATTATGACCCAGTTCAAAACGTGGTAATTCATCCTTATAATTTTTAGGCAATTTACCACTAATCGCTAATTTAAATTCTTCTGCTAATTCAGGATATGTTTCTGCATATTTTTCTAATAATGAATTCCATTGAGATTCATCTTCATTAGCACGTTTTAACATAGTATTTTGGAAAATTTCGTATACCTCTTCTGAAACATTAAAACGTTTTTCAGAATCTAAACCGTAATTTTCGAATGTTAATTTTCTTTCAACTTCACCTAAAGGTGCCCCATGAACACCATTAGTTCCTGCTTTATTCGGTGAACCAAATCCGATTGTTGTTTTAACTTCAATAATCGTTGGTCCTTCTTGAGATTTAGCTGTAGTAATCGCTTTATCAATTTCTTCTAAATCATTACCATCTTTAACTAGTAAGTAATTCCAACCATATGCTTCAAAACGAGCTTTTGTGTTTTCAGAAAAAGCTTTGTTTAATTCGCCATCTAATGAAATATCATTTGAATCGTATAAAACAACTAATTTACTTAATTTATTATGTCCAGCAAATGAAGCTGCTTCATGCGATATACCTTCCATTAAATCACCGTCAGAAGCTAATACATATGTGTAATGATCTACAACATTATATCCTTCTTTATTAAATTTCCCTGCTAGGTGATCTTCTGCTAAAGCTAATCCTACTGACATAGCAAAACCTTGTCCAAGTGGTCCAGTAGTAACTTCTACACCATCAGTATGTCTGTATTCAGGATGGCCTGGTGTTTTAGAACCCCATTGTCTAAATTGCTTTAATTCTTCTAATTCTAAACTACCAGAAACATGTAACAAGCTATACAATAATGCTGAACCATGCCCTGCCGATAATACGAAACGGTCTCTATTGAAGTAATCTTTAGATTGTGGATTAAAATTCAGATGACGTGTCCACAAAGTGTAAGCCATTGGGGCAGCTCCCATAGGTAATCCTGGATGACCAGAATTCGCTTTTTCGATTGTGTCGATACTTAGTGCACGTAGCGTATCAACAGCTAATTGATCTTTTTCATTAAACATCTTGTGTATCTTCCCTTCTTCAATTTTATCAAATACATTATAACTTATTTTAAAATAAAAAGATAAGTAAAATACTTATTTCAAGTTATAATGTCAGAAAATTCTTTACAGATTTGTGATTTAATTTTTATTATCTCTTTTTTGTTGTATCTCTTTAATTTTTTCAGGTGTTACATCATTACCTTCTGGATCAATTACTTTAGTATTTTCAATTTGTTGTTTAAACCCTTTTCTAAAACTCTCAAGATAAGCTTTTCTTAAGGCTGTTTGCTCCTTTGCTTCTTCTTGAGTTAATCCTACTTCTTTTTTCTTTTTAGCTAACTCGTTAATTCTTTCGATATTCAAATCAGAATTACTCAATTAAAAAACCTACCTTCAATTTGTTTATTCAATCATTATAATACTTTAACAAAATATAACAAATTTAAGACCAGCAAAAAAGTAATAAAAAAACGCTATTTCGCAAAAATAGGAAAAATAACGTTGTGACAATGTATCAATTTATTAAAGCGAACACTTTCCCATCTCTTTGTTCGCCATTGTTTGTAGGGTCTTTATGTTCGTATGCTTTATTTATCGTATTGTTCTTAATTTGATGGTCAGTCATTTCGTACACTTGTTCCGAGTGAGCACTAACGTTCGCACTTAACAAGAATATTGCAAAGGCTGCACTTGAAACTAAAAATATGATGATATATGTTGATACGTTTTTATATTTATTGTAAAACATCATTTCCACTCCTAGAACATTTGTTTGTATAAGTAATTTATCAGAACTTATGTTCTGTGTCAATATTTTAACGAACAAATGTTTGTTTTGGTTGTGAATTAATGATATACTGTATTTAAATTAATTTAGGGAGTGCCTATATATGAGAGAATTAACAAAACGACAAAGCGAAATATATAACTATATTAAACAAGTTGTTCAAATGAAAGGTTATCCGCCTAGTGTTCGCGAAATTGGTGAAGCAGTTGGCTTAGCATCCAGTTCAACTGTTCATGGTCATCTTTCACGTCTTGAAGAAAAAGGATATATAAGAAGAGATCCAACGAAACCACGTGCTATAGAAATTGTAAGTGATCAAACAAATGATAATATTAATATGGAAGAAACGATTCATGTGCCAGTTATTGGTAAAGTCACAGCAGGTGTTCCTATTACCGCTGTAGAAAATATTGAAGAGTATTTTCCATTACCTGAACACTTAACATCGACACATAATAGCGACATATTCATATTAAACGTCGTAGGCGACAGTATGATTGAGGCTGGTATATTAGACGGAGACAAAGTAATTGTTCGCAGTCAAACCATAGCAGAAAATGGAGACATTATTGTTGCTATGACTGAGGAAGATGAAGCAACTGTCAAACGCTTCTATAAAGAAAAAAATCGTTATCGATTACAACCTGAAAATAGTACAATGGAGCCAATTTACCTCGACAATGTTGCTGTAATTGGGAAAGTAATTGGTTTGTACCGCGAAATGTAATATTTTAAACCGTTATATATTATCGTAATTGTTAAACCCTCATTTTTATAAATTTTGGACCTCTTGAAAAAGTTTCGTTTTCAAGAGGTTTTATTTATTCTAATCTAAATTCAGTTCAAACAGAAATTGCGAATTGTTAGATAATCTCATTCTTTAATATAAATTTTGAATTACAGATTCCTGCAAAATGTTACACAAATTAAAACTCGCCCCCGTAATAATTTACAGGAGCGAGCCATTATTATTTTTTCTTTCTTTTTTATTAAGTATATCTTTGACGCGTTCAAGTATATCCGCATCTTTTGGTTTATCTGTTGTCATCATGTTTATCTACTTCCTTACAGACAAACATTACCCTTTAAACTCATACCAAAAACATTAACCAGTATAATTTTCTGTCCAAAAAGGTTGTTTTTCATCATTAAAATCAACACCAACACCTAATATTTTAAACGTATCATTTAAAATATTTTTTCTGTGACCAATAGAATTCATTAATCCTTGATGTGCATAGATACTACTAACTTGACCATATGCTAAATTCTCTCCGGCTGAGTTAAATGTAATACCATCTTTTTTCAATCGATCAAATGGTGATTGACCTTTTAAATTTGTATGATCAAAATAATGATTGTTGGCCATATCTTTACTATGCTTACGTGCAGTTTCAGAATTCTGTTTAGAATACTTCAATGTAAATAATTGATGTTGTTTTCTTTCAGCATTAACTAAATCAAAATTTTGTAGTTCAAAACTATCTGCAAGCGATTTCGAAGGTGCTCCATATTGTTCTTTTAATCTATTTTCCATAGCATCACTTACTTGTAAAACAGCTGTTACATTATTACGTCGATGCTTATCATAAAATACCGTCGTATAAATGTGATTTTTATGGAAAACATCATATTCTTTATTATTTTGTTCGTAACGCACTCTACCTTTAACAATCTCTGTTTCTGGTTCGCCTAATCTTTGCCTTACAACCGATTTAGGTGTATTGTATTTAATTTTTGATTTTGAAGTGATTATATTTTGATTTGTATATAACGCATTAACTTTATCTTTCATGTAACTTATCATTATAAAATTATTGTAATCGTCATCATAATACGTATACCACTTCGTACCATATTCATTAAATGTCACTCTTTTTGGTTTATTTAATGTTTTCTCAACATCTGATTTCGACATGTTCATTTGTATATTATTAAAGGCAAATTGTTGTTTCTTCGGTGTATCCAATTTATTTTCCGCAGAAATTGTTTCTTTATTGATGTGAATGTCAATATATTGTCTTACTTCATTTTGTAAATGAATGAATGGTTTAAATTCTGTTATTGGCGCAATGATAATAATTGATAAAAACGCAACAACAGTTACTATGAATTTTTTAATTTACATCACCTACTATAAATATTAATCTCTATCACCGTTGAAAATAGAGTTTCTAACAATAACATAATCTACAGTACGTAATGATTTCAAGTCTTTTCCACCGGCATATGAAATTGAGCTTTGTAAATCTTGTTGCATTTCTTTTAAGGTATCCATTAATGAACCCTTATGTTCTACAAACATTTTTTTACCTTCTACATTTTTATGTTCGCCTTTTTGAAATTCAGATGCACTACCAAAATATTCTTTATACTGTTTACCATCAAGTTCTACAGTTTCACCAGGTGATTCTTCGTGTGCAGCAAATAATGAACCAATCATGACCATTGATGCACCAAATCTAATTGATTTAGCAATGTCGCCATGCGTTCTTATACCACCATCGGCAATCAAAGGTTTACGAGCTGCTTTACTACATATGTTTAATGCCGCTAACTGCCAACCACCAGTACCAAAACCTGTTTTAATCTTTGTAATACAAACTCTACCAGGACCTATACCGACTTTGGTAGCATCAGCACCAGCATTTTCTAATTCTCTAACACCTTCTGGCGTGCCAACATTACCAGCAATAACAAAACTATCAGGTATATGGGTTTTTATATGTTTAATCATGTTTATCACTGAATCTGAGTGACCATGCGCAATATCTATTGTAATATATTCGGGGATTAATTTTTCTTGAGCTAACTTTTCAATAAAATCAAATTCCGCTTTCTTTACACCAACTGAAATAGATGCAAATAAGCCTGAATTTTGCATATGTTTTATAAAAGGTATTCTTGCTTCTTCATCAAAACGATGCATGATATAAAAGTAATCATTTTCAGCAAACCATTTCGCTAATTTCTCATTCATAACTGTTTGCATATTTGCAGGAACTACAGGTAGCTTGAATTTTTTCGGACCAAATTGGATAGTTGTATCACATTCAGACCTACTTTCAACTATGCATTTATTAGGTATTAATTGAATATCTTCGTAATCAAATATTTTCACTTTAAATAGCCCCTTTAAAAACTAATTATTTTTAAATGCAAATTAAAAACCGAATGTTTCCTTATTAATATGAGAAAACATTCAGTTTATAGCATTCGTATATACTGTACATTGTTTTATTGATATTGTAAATGGGCTAAAGTACGAAATTTGATTTTACCAACTTGATTTTTTAACACCTGGAATTTGTCCTTTGTGCGCATGTTCTCTAAACGCAATACGAGACATTTCAAATTTACGTAATACACCTCTAGGTCTTCCAGTTACTTTACATCTTCTAGTTAAACGTGTAGGTGATGAATCTCTTGGTAATTTTCTTAACGCTTCGTAATCACCTTTTGCTTTTAACTCTTTACGTAATTCGTAATATTTATTTACTAACTCTTCTCTTTTTCTCTCTTTTGCTATTTTAGATTTCTTAGCCATATATAGTTACCTCACTTTTTATCAAATCGTAATTATTACGATTTATATAATAACACAATCCTCACATAATTCAACAGTAAAGTTTCATTTCTTTGTTAAATCATTTTCTAAACCATCATATTTAACATTAAAGTGTATTGTCGAACATTTATAAAACATACCCAGAATTACTTCGTACTTATTAAATTCCGCTTTAAAATTTTAAATTCTACTATATTAAATACTCTTTCAAGCATTCGCTAACAAAGTGACTTTATAAAATCAGTAATCTATTTCCTTCTATAAATATTCTCAAATTTTAATAAAGTAACAACTAATATAATCATATATTGTTCTACCGATGAAACTCAATCCATTAATCACTCTTCACAAAAATTTCATAAAAAAGCGAGCTCCCCAATATAATAGGTAAGCCCGCTTTATTTTCAAATCGTCGTATTTGAATGATAAGAATTACTTAGTTTCACGATGTAACGTATATTTGTTTAATCTTGGGCAATATTTTTTCATTTCAATACGCTCAGGATTATTACGTTTATTTTTAGTAGTGATATAGTTACGATCGCCACATTCTGTGCATGCTAATGTTACGTTTACGCGCACGTTAAACACCCTCTCTTGTTAGGAATCTTTACGATTTATTATGATATCATAAACTGCTCAACTACGCAATATAGAAACTACATATCAAATTTATTTTTCAAAGTTTTCGTATGTTTCATCATTTTCAGTTTCAAGATCAATAGAATTTATATCAATACCTAATGCTTTTGCAACACCTTTACCATATTCTGGGTCAGCTTTGTAACAATGACGAATATGACGTCGTTTAACATTATCCGTTACGCCTTCCATTGCATTTGCTGTATTTGTAAAAATTCTTTCTTTAGCGTCCTCTGATTGTAATCTAAACAATTTACCTGGTTGTTCAAAATAATTATCATCATCTTGACGTTGATTATATTCATAGCCGTATCCATCAGTTGGGAATGGTGGCTTTTTATATTCAGGTTGAGAATCAAATTTACCATGGTTATTTGGATAATAATGTGTTCCTCCACCTTGGTTATTGTCAACTACGCGCATTTGACCATCTCTACTAAAAGGACAAATATTTTCAATACCAACACCTTTAGGTTGGTTTACAGGAATCTGCCAATGATTAACTCCTAATCGATATCTTTGCGCATCGCCATATGAGAATAAACGCCCTTGCAGCATTTTGTCTGGAGAAAAATCTAATCCTGGAATAATATTAGTTGGTGCAAACGCAGCTTGTTCAACATCCATAAAGTAATTATCTGGATTTCTATTTAATTCAAACTCTCCAACTTCAATTAGAGGATACTCATCGTGATACCATACTTTTGTTAAATCAAATGGATTATCTTTATGGTTTTTAGCTTGTTCCTCAGTCATTACTTGAATATACATTGTCCATTTTGGATAATCACCTTTTTCAATGGCTTCGAATAAATCGCGTTGAGATGAATCACGATCTGTAGCTATAATTTCAGCAGCTTCTTCATCAGTTAAGTTTTCAATACCTTGTTGCGTTCTAAAATGGAATTTAACCCAAACACGTTCACCAGAATCATTATACATAGAGTATGTGTGAGAACCGAACCCATGCATATGACGTAAATCTTTAGGAATCCCTCTATCTGACATTAAGATCGTTACTTGGTGCAATGCTTCTGGAAGACCCGTCCAGAAATCCCAGTTATTTTGTGCATCTCTCATATTTGTTCTAGGATCTCGTTTCACCGCACGATTTAAACTAACAAATAACTTTGGATCTCTAAAGAAGAATACTGGTGTGTTATTCCCTACTAAATCCCAGTTCCCTTCTTCAGTGTAGAACTTTAACGCAAATCCTCGAATGTCACGCTCCGCATCAGCAGCACCACGTTCTCCTGCTACAGTAGAGAAACGGGCAAACATTTCGGTTTGCTTACCTATTTCAGAGAATATTTTAGCATTCGTATATTTTGTTATATCTTTAGTTACAGTAAATGTCCCAAATGCACCAGAACCTTTGGCATGCATTCGACGTTCTGGTATTACTTCTCTATCAAATTGAGACATTTGCTCTAAAAAGTAAATATCTTGCATTAAAAGAGGTCCCCTAGGCCCTGCTGTCATACTATTTTCTCGGTCTGATACTGGATGCCCAAAAACACCAGTTAACTTTTTGTCTTGTTGTGACATAGTCATCCCTCCACAATTTATAATAATTATAATTTAATACATATTATAATTTAACCCCATCAAAATTACAATTAAACATGCTCAAGATGATTAAAAAATCAGAAAATTTTAATTTTTTCGCTTTACAGTACTAAATAGTTATTGAATAGTACACTTAAAAAGCTTACAATAATGGGTATATTTAAATAGATGGGAGACTAAATATGGAAGATAATAAAATGAACCGTAGTCTTAACTCAAGACACATTTCCATGATTGCTATAGGTGGTGCAATTGGGACTGGTCTATTTGTAGCTACTGGTAATATCATTTCTCAAGCTGGTCCTGGAGGCGCTATACTCGCTTATCTTGTTATTGGTGTCATGCTATATTTCTTAATGTCATCAATTGGAGAGTTGGCAACATTTTATCCAGTATCAGGTTCATTCAGCTCTTATTCAACACGCTTTATTGACTCATCTCTTGGCTTTACCATGGGATGGTTGTATTGGGCATTGTGGTCATTAGTTACAAGTGTTGATGTCATAGTAGCGTCAAATGTGCTTTATTTCTGGGACACATTTAAATTTTTCCACCCCATTACTTGGAGCTTAATCTTTATTACAATTTTACTATTATTAAACATTTTTTCTGTAAAATCATTTGGAGAAACTGAGTTTTGGTTATCATTGATTAAAGTGTTAACAATTATCGTATTCGTTATTTTTGGCTTTTTAATGATTTTCGGTATCTTAGGTGGTCATACATATGGATTTGAAAACTATACAAAAGGCCAAGCACCGTTTGTTGGTGGTATCTCTGGTTTCTTAGGCGTATTATTAGTCGCCGGATTTTCGGTTGGTGGTACAGAAGTAGTAGCAGTAACTGCTGGTGAATCAGATGACCCTAAAAAGTCTATGCCTAAGGCAATTAAACAAGTATTTTGGCGTATTCTTTTATTCTATGTCTTATCAATTGCAGTAATTGGTGCAATTATTCCGTACACAGATCCATCATTATTAAGAGCAAGTAGTTCAATAAGTCAAAGCCCATTTACAATTGTATTCGATAGAGTAGGCATAGCCTTTGCAGCATCAGTAATCAACGCGGTTATTTTAACTTCATTATTATCCGCTGCAAATTCAGGTGTTTATACAACAGGCAGAATGTTGTATTCCTTAAGTTCAGACAAAAAAGCACCCCAATTTTTAAGTAAATTAAACAAGACAACTAAGTTACCTTTAAGAGCATTATTAACTACTTATGCAGTCGTTGTTATTGTTATTATTTATGCAAACTTTAATTCAAATGCCGTTTTTAATTTACTTGAAATTATTGGTTCAATGATTATAGTTGTTTGGGGATCAAGCATTTGGTCACAAATACGATTGCGACAAGCTATTAAAAAACAAGGTCAAGACCCTAATAAGGTCCTACCATATAAAGCACCTTTTTATCCATTAGGACCAATCATTGTCATCACTACACTATTATTCTTGCTATTTGGTGGCTCAGTTGAATATATTTTAAAAGATCAATGGTTAAATGCTTTTAAAAACTTTTTACCTTTAATCATTCTAGCGTTGATTTACTTTATTCATAAAATCATTCACAAAACAAAATTTGTAAAGCTAGAAACAATTAATTTAAAACCACACGATTATGACAATCAAAAATAAATAAATTCTCATACGGCAGATGCTTTAGATTATCTATAGCATTTGCCGCTTTTTAATGGTGTAGAGCAGATATACTTTAATATCTTTTTCTAGTATAAAGTGTATTAACTAGTATTCTGTTTATATTTTATTATTACCATGTTACCATTCTTTATTTTAGATATTTTGCATATCGTGTATAATATAGATAACAATAACTTTTCAGGGGTGAAATTCAATGATTGGACAAACAAATTTATTTGATGATGTACTAAAGCAAGATGAAAGATTTGTTATTGTAGTTCAAGCATTAGAAGAAAAGAACGGACAATTATTAAAGAGAACTTTAAGGGAATATCCCGGTTTAAACCATAAACAAATGAATGATTTATTTATGCACTTAAAGGAATTATTTTCCGAAGAATCATTTGCTGAAAACCAATCAGCGTTCAGTATTACAGTTTATACAAATTTAGATTATACTGCTGACCAAATATATGCTCATGTAAAACGTTTCAGAGGTAAGCATGACTGGACACAAACAGCTAAATAAAATCAAGATGCTTGCAGTGATTTTAACAATTAATGTTAGATTGTCACTGCATTTTTTAATGCATTCGTTATTATTCAGAATGATCAAATTTATTTATCTACCTTCAGTGACTAGTTAATACTTGATTTATTCAAAAAATATACATTTACTCTATTCGTTTGATATCATTACTAATCTAAAATATGTATTTCAAATCCTCCATAGTATAACTGAAGTCATTTTCACATAAATAAAAAGCCTTAACCACAAGATATCTTATTCAAATATCATGTGTTAAGGCTTATTTTAAAATTTATAACAATTTTTTGAGCGCATGTGGAATACCATTTTCATTATGGTCCAACGTAACTTCATCTGCATATTGCTTAAGTTCATCTGATGCATTCCCCATAGCAATAGCTAGACCTGCGACTTCAAACATTGATTTATCATTCATACTATCACCAAAAGCAATGACTTGATCCACCGAATATCCCAATTTGTGACATAACGCTTTAATTGCATTACCTTTTGAAACATCTTTGGCCATAAATTCTAAGAAGAATGGCTTACTTGTCGTAGCATCTACATTATCATTGAACACACCATTCAAATCAATTCTAGCTTCTGTAATATTCGCTACATAATCTACACCCATGACCTTGGGTACATCGCCTTGAATATACGCTTTGATATCATCAACACGTTTCATCGGTAAACCTGTTAATTCTGCTTCAATATTCATATACTCATGTTCGCTGTCGTAAATAATTTGACCATCATGATATGTAAGAACGAAAAAGCCTCTGTCTCGACAATAATCTACAATTTCATCGAAATCTTGCTTACCAATCGATTTACTTACTTCTACTTCTTCATTAGTCATGTTAATCGTTTTACTACCGTTATAACTAATAATATAGCTATGATGTTCAGGTAATTTTAAATCTCTAGCAGTTGGAATCATACCTTCAGTAGGTCTACCAGATGCTAAAACAACATAATAACCTTCATCTTGAATTGCTGTTAAATAATTTGCAGTTTCTTCTGATATCACATTATCTGAATTTAGCAATGTGTCATCCATATCTAAAACGACAACTTTATAATTTGTCATATCGCATTAAATCTCCTCTCTATTCTGCATTTAATACTATTTTACAATATAAAGCGTCTATTGGTATACAATTCGTTCTTTAACACCACTGATATTAATATCGACCAATTCAGAATGGCATGATACTACCTGACTATTTAAAGAGCGAACCAATTCCCCACTATTTTCTTTACGACTAAATATTAAAATAGTTGGTCCAGCACCACTAATTACAGTTGCATAGGCATTATGTTGACTAGCAATTGTTTTCACTTCATCAAATTCAGCAATTAAATGCTGACGATACGGTTCATGAAAGCCATCTTGTTGCATGAGTTTACCTGCTAATTCATAATTGTGCTGTGCTAATGCACAAATCATTGTATTACTAATTGCACTACTTTTAACCGCTTCACTATGTGTTAATTTTTGTGGTAAAGCACGTCTTGATGCTTCTGTTTTTAGTTCATAAGTTGGTATCGTTACAATCACATCCACGTCTGGTATGTCGATATGTGCAACTGACGTTTCTTTCGAGACATCATTATAATATCCAGCGATTAAACCACCATAAATGGTCGGCGCAACATTATCAGGATGTCCTTCGATTTCAGTCGCTAATTGTAATACCTCATGTTTAGACAGTTGGATATCACCAAAATAATTTGCGATATATATAGCTCCTACTAAAGCAGAAGCTGACGAACCTAACCCTCTTGCCAATGGAATATCACTTCTCATTTCGATACATAAATTAGGCAAGTCAACACTATATTTAGAAGCAACTTGTTGTGCTACATGATAAATAAAGTTTGTTTCGTCAGTAGGCAATTGCTTAGATGCATCATCATGGAAAATATATTCCCATTTTGTCCCTGATGTTTCCTTTACAGACAGATGCAAAAATTTATCTAAAGCCATACCTATAGAATCAAAGCCAACTCCAAGGTTGGCTGTTGATGCAGGAATTGTTAACTCCAAAACATTCGACATGTTATAAAGCTCCTTTAATATAATCGATAATGCTATCTTTATCATTTGGCAATGGCTTTATCGGATTATCTAGTAGTGAAATAGCAGTATCAGGATCTTTTAATCCATTACCAGTTAAAATAGCAACTACTTTTTTACCTTGAGGTAATTTACCTTGTCTATGCAATTTAATTAAACCTGCAATAGAAGCATTACTCGCTGGTTCACTAAAGACACCTTCTTTAGTTGTCATTAACTGATATGCTTCTAGAATTTCATCATCAGTAACACTATCTATTAATCCATTTGATTCTTTAAGAGCATTAGTCGCCTTATCCCAACTAGCAGGATTACCAATTCGAATAGCAGTTGCAATCGTTTCAGGATTTTTAATGACTTTATTTTGAACAATTGGTGATGCGCCTTCAGCTTGGAAGCCAAACATTTTCGGCAATTGTGATCCTTTAGCTTCATGATATTCTTTAAAGCCTTTCCAATATGCAGTAATATTACCTGCATTACCTACAGGAATCGCTAAAATATCAGGTGCTTCACCGTCTAATTGTTGTACAATTTCAAATGAGCCTGTCTTTTGTCCTTCGATTCTAAATGGATTGACAGAGTTTACAAGCTCGATTTCGCCACTTTTTGCAATTTCTTTTACAATTTCTAAAGCTTCATCAAAGTTTCCTTCAATAGAAACGATTTCTGCACCATACATTACTGCTTGCGACAATTTACCTAATGCAATTTTACCTTCTGGTATTACGACGATAGCTTTTAAACCTGCTCTCGCTGCATATGCTGCTGCAGACGCTGATGTATTTCCAGTCGAAGCGCATATTACAATTTTCTTACCTTGCTCTTTTGCTTTTGTCACAGCCATTACCATACCGCGATCTTTAAATGAACCTGTCGGATTGGCACCTTCATACTTCACATATAAATCTATGCCTAGTATTTTAGACATATTTTCACAATGAATGAGTGGTGTATTTCCCTCGTTCAATGTTAATTTTGGTGTATTTTCATTTACTGGTAAATGTGCTTTAAACTCTTCTACTAATCCTTGCCATCTTCTCATTATAATTAAACTCCTTCTACTGGGTATACTTTGTCAACTTCGTATCCATGCTTAGTGATTAATTCTTCCGGTGATGATTCCAATCCAACTATAACAGCGGCATATGATTGATTATCGTAATTTGCAACTCTTAATGATCGGTGAAATGGTAATATTGCCTTTAACTCATTTTCAAAATTTTCAATTGAACCTTTGACATGATTCACTACTACAAAGAAATTGGATTTTTCTTTAATATTAATTTCTGCATCTGAATCCATCATTTCCCGTGTTTTATCTGTCTTTAATTCAAAATGTGGTGGCAATGTGTGTAAATCTGATTCAAAGAATAATGCTACATTCAATAAATCACTGACAACGGCACTACCTGTTGCTAAACTGCCTGCTCCTTTTCCATAAAACATCGTGTCACCAACAGCATCACCAATGACATAAATCGCGTTATATTCATCCTCTACAGCTGCTAATTGATGCTTTTTATCAATTAACGTTGGTTCTACCGATGCATTAACTTTGCCATTTTCATATATTCCCTTACCAATCAATTTAATTTTATACCCCAGTTGATCGGCTACATTAATATCAGTTAAAGTTACGCCACTAATTCCTCTTCGTTTAACGTCGTTTAATTTAATGACTTGGTTAAATGATAAATATGATGTAATGACAACTTTACGCGCTGCATCTACCCCTTCTACATCATCAGTTGGATCCGCTTCAGCAAAACCAAGTCTTTTCGCTTCATCAAGTGCTTCCTCAAATGTCGTTTGCTCTTTAGTCATTTTAGATAAAATAAAATTAGAGGTACCATTTAAAATTCCCATAAATTTTGAAATATTATTCGCATTCAAACCATTATTTATGGCATTTACGATCGGAATACCACCTGCTACACTCGCTTCAAACTTTAAAGCTACACCATTTTCTTCTGCTAAATCTTCTAAAAGTTTAAGATGTACTGCTAATAAATCTTTATTTGCGGTAATAACATGTTTTTTATTTTTAAGTGCTGTTCTTAACCAATCTACAGTTGGTTCAATTCCTCCCATGACTTCAACGATAATATCTAATGAATCATCATTTAAAATTTCATTAACATCTTCAGTTAAATGATATTGGCTAATATTTAGCGGTCTCTTTTTAGATTTATCTCGAACAAGAATATGCTTTATGACAATATCTTTATTTAATGTATCTTGAATTTGCTGTCGGTTCTCTTCGATGATTTTAACAACACCAGATCCGACAGTACCTAATCCTAATAATGCTATATTTAATTTTTTCATTTTATGTACCTCCGTTTGTGCTTTTGAGAAAAACAAATGTATTATTGAAAAACACTAGATGATAGTATAGTATAGAATTATTCTTTATTTTTGTAAAGTTCGTAATATTCAAAATATAAATACATAATATCATTCTTACTTACAAAACTGAATACAATTTTCTGATTTTTTAGAAAGGTTGGCATGCACTATGAAAGTTTCCAAATTCGGTGGTAGCTCCGTCTCCAATGCTACTCAAATTAAAAAGGTTTTAAATATTGTTAATTCTGATCCAGAGCGAAAGATTGTTATCGTTTCTGCTCCAGGTAAAAGACATGATAATGATATTAAAACAACTGATTTGTTAATCAGATTATATGAAAAGGTCATTAATCATCTTGATTATCATGATAAAAAAAGAGAAATTATTCAGCGTTATGATGATATTGTAAAAGAATTGCAAATGGATGAAAGTATTTTACGGACGATAGATGTGACTTTGGAACATTATATTAATCAATTAAAAAATGAACCAAAGAGACTATTAGATGCATTACTTTCTTGTGGTGAAGATTTTAATGCGCAATTGATAGCTTTATATAATAATAGTCAAGGTATACCAACAAAATATATATCACCGAAGGAAGCGGGTATTTTTGTTACTGACGTCCCACAAGAAGCACAAATATTAGATAGTGCTTACTCTGAAATTAAAAAATTAAGAGATTATGATGAGAAACTAATTATCCCAGGATTTTTCGGCGTATCTCATGAAGGATATATAGTTACATTTCCACGTGGCGGATCAGATATAACTGGCGCCATCATATCAAGTGGTGTTAGAGCTACAATTTATGAAAATTTCACCGATGTGTCTGGTATTTATAAAGCTAATCCAAATATCATCAAAGATCCTGAATTAATCGAAGAAATCACTTATCGAGAAATGCGTGAATTATCTTATGCTGGTTTTAGTGTTTTCCATGATGAAGCCTTACAACCACTTTATAAAGATCGCATCCCTGTGGTGATTAAAAATACGAACCGCCCTCAAGATAAAGGTACATTTATAGTGCATGATAGAGAAATAAATGCGAAAAATGTGATTAGCGGTATAAGTTGTGATAAAGATTTTACCGTTATTAATATCAAAAAGTATTTAATGAATAGACAAGTCGGGTTTACTAGAAAGATATTAGGTGTCTTAGAGGATAATAATATTTCATTTGATCATATGCCTTCAGGTATTGATACTATCAGTATCGTTATGCGTTCAAAACAAATTCAAAATAAAGAAACAAAAGTATTAAATGAAATTCGTCAAAAATGTGATGTTGATGAGCTAAGTATTGAGCATGATTTAGCAATATTAATGATTGTCGGCGAAGGTATGAATAAAGTCATCGGTACTGCAAATAAAATTACACATGCCTTAGCTGAATCAAAAATTAACTTAAAAATGATTAACCAAGGTGCTTCGGAAATCTCGATGATGTTTGGAATTCATGTAGATGATGCTGAAAAAGCTGTATTATCTACATATGAGTTTTGCTATCACGGGGTTGCATTAAAAAACTTGTGTGATAAAAACTAATATAAAAGCAATTCGTAACACATGTATTCAACTGCGTTATGAATTGCTTTTTTCTTAATTATTTATTGTTCTCTGGATTGCATCCTTAATACGTTGCTCACCTACTACAAATTTTAAAATAAAAAATTGATAGTAGCTTAATGCATCTATGACTCGTTTATAATTGGAATAATGATGATACTGATGGTGTTGCATTAGATCATACATTAGAACGATCTCCGGTTTAATATAATCCACATCCCAATTTAAACTATGGAAGTATATGTTACTCTTAGGTATACGTATATTCGGATCCAATCTAAAAATCCATTCATCGTTTACTACATCATAAACGAAAATACTCATTATTGTTGTATCATCATATTGCACATAAACTTTTGCAATTTTTGAAAGTGATAAATCTTCTTTAGCTATTGCTTGATCTTGCTTATCTATGTATAGTAACGCATATGATTGCGGAATAACTTTCACAATATCACTTAAACGCTTACGTTCCACGCATATTTCAACAATAGAAGGTAATTTTAATTCATCATTTAAGAAAAGCTGCATGGCAACTTCACCGTGAAATTTAAATAATTGCGATGATGTTTTCATTAAATTGTCCACTAATTGTTCTTTAGCATTCATTTCATTCACTCTCAAATACACCTCCTAAGCAAGCGCTTTCACAAATATCATTATACATTTTAAAATTAATGAATTCAATCTTCAAAATACTATGAGTGACCTAATTCTGTCATTTAAATGACCGTTATAACATAAATTCGACATAAACTTGAATTCACGAATCTTTCACGTCATATTCATTGAACATCAATATCTGTCAGTTTATAATTTGATTATAACAATGATGAACTAAAATCAACTAATAAAAATGTGGGAAATTGAATAACAATTAATCTTTATTAATTATTATTGTATACAAAGTTAAAGAAGTCAAAAAGGATTGGTGAAAAAATGTCTTTTTATGTTGTACTTATCATTATCATTGTAGCATTAATTGGTATATTAGTTTTAAATCAAAGGTATAGTAATAGTAAAATAGATACCGAAGTTTATGCAAGAAAGCAACTTATTAAAAAGAACAAAGCATTAAGTGCAGAAAATGCTGAATTAAGAAGTCAAATGCTGAGTTCTAATAATGATGTTGGCCACCATGCATACAAAAATGCTAAAAGAGAATTACGCAAGATTTTAGATAGCTATCTCGAAAATGGTAAATTAAAATATTACGATATTATCGTTACAAGCAATTTAGCTACTAAACATCCGTTTTTCGAGTATGCACGTTCATTTGATTTTATCATTGTTTCAGATATCGGTTTAATAAACGTTGATGTAAAAAGCTGGGGTGAAAAAACATTTTATCACTTTGATGTACCTGATGAGCATGATACAGAAATAAGCAATAGTAATATTGAAAAAGTTGTCGGTCATTACATTAGCCAGCAATATCATGATCAGTTTAATTCATCAAGAAAGTCTATCTATACTTTTACAGAAACAGTTCAACCAAATCGTGTTATTTATGATTTTTATGATTATGATCCGTATCAATTAGCAGCAAATAATGCGAAAGCATTAAAGGATCATATTGAACAAAACTTTAACTTTAAAGTCCAAAGTACCGGTGTTATTTACTTTAGTGATGGTACAGTTAATATCATTCAAGGTTCTGAAGAAAGAGATAAATATGTTGATACAGTTTCAACAAAATCTTCGTTACGACGTATTATTAGCGAAGCCATAGAGCTATCTAAACACCCTTTAAATAAAGAACAGGTTGATCAAATCACAGCTATATTCAAGTAAAATCAAAGGCATAATAATCCATTACGCTCGATACGCACTATGGTTATTATGCCTTTAAATTATTTCTATATATAAATTTATGGTAATAATAAATCGATGCTTCAAGTATATTTTACTTTAATATATATAATCACCTATTTAATTATTTACTCCAAATATTTAATTTCTGTTGTTTAGCTTTATTTTGTGCTTCTATAAATACATTTCTATATTTGCCATTTGGTGAAAAATACTTCTCTCTAGCAAGTCCCTTTTCCACTAATTCCTTATTGTACATACGATCTTTACTTATCCATACATACGCCAATGTTCTACCATAGCGATCTTGTTTTTCTTTATCATATTCTAAATAAACATCTTGATTTGTTAATGTCTTCTTACTATAATTTGATGCTTCTTTGCCAAATGGTTGTACAGGCGTATTCGGTTTCACCGTTTCTGGCGTATCAACCCCTATAAGCCTAACTTTAATTTCTTTACCATTTTGATTTGCAATAAATGTATCACCATCCACAACTCTTTGAACATGTACTTTATCTTTACCATTTAAATCTTGTACAGTTTCATGATTCGTCCCCTTTTTGAAAGGACCCGTATGATTCATAAATTGAAATGCTAATACACCTACAATAATGATGGCTACCACAATCATAGCAAGCGATTTATTTGACTTCATATTGCCACCTACTTCTCTTTTTTCATTCCGATTAATCATATAAAAGTTAAGAAATATCGTCAATAGCCATATCTACATATTTCAATATTTTGGAAAGCTATAGCATGATATAATGTTATTGTTAAGGAGTGAAAATAAATGAACATTTCAAATGAAAATACAGTCACATTAATTGCAGTAATTATCGCAATTATCATTGGTATTTTCCTACAAATATTTTTCAAATTACCATTAATAGTGACGGCAGTACTATCTATTTTATTGGGTATCTTTGTAGGCTTTATCGTTTACTTGATTGTTTCGTTTTATAATAAGCGAAAAAATTAGTTAACAAATCTAAATTGCGAGTACCAAAATAAAAGTATTGAGTAAGATTTTGATTATTGACTCACTTTCCAAGTCTCTTAAATCAAAACACTCAATACTTTTTTGTTTGTATTTAGATCCAACCTTTTTCAATATCAAATGAAATGTTTTTTAAAACACGCTTTTTCTTAAATGATTTATTAATATTAGATATTTGAATCAAATGAACCACCTCTTAATATTTTATTAATTTAATATTAGTAAATTTATTAGATTTAAAATAGAACACTTTGTCATAGATTTGAAATGACAAATGTCATTATTAGATTTACATAATATATTTATCGTTATTTTAATTTTGGGCAAAATAAAAAGAGCCTCTATAATCGAGACTCCTTACAAATAAATTATAAAATTGGCGAAACTAATTTTGCTAACGATTCTTTGAATTTAACAGACAGCGGTCTATTGGCATATGATTCTTTGGTTAGTTGTTTTGATTTTGTAATATCATGTTCATAAGCCACCCTTAAATCTTTAGCAAGATTTTCATCATATACAAAGGCATTTACTTCAAAATTTAATTCAAAACTTCTAAAGTCCATATTTGCTGTGCCCACTGATACGATTTCATCATCAATTAAGCACATTTTAGAATGTATAAATCCATTTTCATACGTATAAATTTTAACACCACTTGATAATAAGTCAGAGGCATTTGAAAATGTCGCCCAATATACTAATGGATGATCTGGCTTACATGGAATCATTAAATGTACATCTACACCTGATTTAGCAGCAATTTTAATGGCATTTATATATGAATTATCCGGAATGAAATATGGTGATTGTAAATATACAGATTTCTTTGCACTCATAATCATTTTTGTATAACCGTATTCAATTTGATGCCAGTCACTAGCCGGGCCACTTGCAGCTATTTGAATTGGTGAATTGCCCAATGGTCCGTTCTTTTTAGGGAAATACTTAACATCATATTCAAATTGTGGACGGTGCGCTTGCGAATTCCAGTCTAAAATAAATCGCAACTGCAGTGCATCAACCGCATCCCCTTGTATACGTAAATGCGTATCTCTCCAATATCCTAATTTTCCTAATCCTAGATATTCATCACCAATGTTAAATCCTCCGACATAACCTAGTTGACCATCGATTACGATGATTTTTCTATGATTTCTATTATTCATTCTGAAATTCAATAACGGTAATTTTGAAGCAAAAAATGCTTCAACTTCTCCACCTAACGATTTAAAATGATCAAAATTTGCCATCTTAACATTTTTAGATCCAACATCATCATATAATATTTTTACTTCTAGACCTTGTTTCAATTTTTCTTCTAAAGCATGTAAAATTCTTTTACCTAAACCATCTAAAGCGAAAGTATAGTACTCTAAATGGATATATTCTTTTGCATTTTTAATATCTTTTAAAACTTGATCATATAAATCATTTCCATCAATGAAATGATCAACTTTATTATTTTCAGTTAAAAAACCATCTTGATCCATCAAAAGCATACGTACTAAATCATGATGTTTTTGAACTTGTTTGTTATCAGTACCATAATTACCTTTATCAAAGCTTTCTATTTGTTGTTTTAAAAGTCCATCGAAATCCGTTAACACGTTACCATTGTTTTTATTCAATTTGCGTGCCGAAACGGTTCTACCAAAAAACAAGTAAAGAATAAAACCAATCAATGGTAAGACAAAAAGTACAAATAGCCATGCCCAAGTTGAACTCGCTGTACGCCTATTTCTTTCTAAAAAGATAATAATAAAAGCCAATACTAAATTAATGATGAATCCAATGGCTAAAATAATAGTAAATAACGTTCCTAAATCGTTTGAAAATGTAAATCGCATAGTCTTTTCTCCTATAAAGAAAGGCACAAAAAACATTTTGCACCTTTCACGTCATATTATTTATTCACAGATAAAGTTAAAATTGCATTGAATTCTTCTTCATTATTTGGGAATGTTCTTTCTTCTATTTCTTTAATAGTAATATTTACTAATTTTAAATTTGTAGCTTCTTCAGAACTTAAAAAAGCATTAATGTTTTTTTCTAATAACTCTAAAGTCTCAGCTGTAAAAGTTTTAAGTTTAATTTGTTCCATTTAAATCCCCTCTTTTCTCTATTTCCTAAATCATAGAACTTTTAACAGTAAAATTCAATCATTAATACATGTGTTCCAGCATGAAAAGTCGCTATGATTAAAAATTAATTAATTTTCTTAATGTATTGTTTGATGTATAATATATTTATTCAACTTCGCGATAATGCGATACAAACTTTAACAATTCACAATACATTTTAAATATCGAACTAGTTTTGAAATTAGTTTATCATATTAAAATGCTGATATTAGTTTTAGGGGGAAATGTAGTGATCTCATTTGAAAATGATTATTTAGAAGGTGCTCATGAAAAAGTATTAAAACGATTAGTAGATACAAATCTTGTACAAGCTTCGGGATATGGCTTTGATCAATTCACAGCTCAGGCAATTGAAAAGATTAAAGATACAATTGATTGTCCAAATGCTACTATCCGTTTTTTAGTAGGTGGAACGCAAACCAATCAGGTTGTTATTAATTCAATGTTAGAAAGTTACGAAGGGGTTATTTCAGCAGACACTGGTCATGTTGCTGTGCATGAGGGCGGTGCAATTGAATATAGTGGACATAAAGTAATTACTATACCCTCTAAGGAAGGAAAAGTTAGTGCTTCAGATGTTGAAACTTACATGGAGACATTTAAAAGTGATTTTAAAAAGGACCATATGGTATTCCCAGGAATGGTATATATTTCTCATCCTACAGAATATGGCACATTATACTCTAAATCAGAATTGAAAGAGTTATGTAAAGTATGTAAGCAATATCAGCTTCCATTATTTATGGATGGTGCACGATTAGGGTATGGATTGATGAGTGACCAATCAGATATGACTATTAAAGACATCGCTAAATATTGTGATGTATTTTATATAGGTGGTACGAAGATAGGTGCATTATGCGGGGAAGCCATTGTTTTTACGAAAAATAATGAACCGAAACAATTTACCACTCGAATCAAGCATCACGGTGCCCTTCTAGCAAAAGGACGGTTAACAGGCATACAATTTTTAGAATTATTTACGGACAATTTATATTTTAATATAAGCAGACATGCTATCGAAATGGCAAATAAGATGAAAGACGGGTTTATAAATAAAGGCTATCGTCTTTACTTTGATTCTCCAACCAATCAACAATTTTTTATTTTAAGTAACGAAAAAATAGCAGAGTTAGAACAAAAAGTTAAATTTGCTATTTGGGAAAAATACGATGATCAACATCGTGTTGTTAGATTCGCAACCAGCTGGGCGACAACCGAAGAAAATTTAAATAAACTATTAGAATTAATCTAATAATGCTGTTATATGTCATCTGGCAAATCATTTATTAATTAATCAAGATTAGTTGAGTAGTTGTGTTTATTTATATATGAAACTGCTCATTTGTAGCCGTTGATGATATAAAATTACATTATTCCAAAACAAGGTACTACAGATTATTGAGTATCTTGTTTTATTTTATATATTTAAAAATGTTAATTTGTGCTGTATTTACTTTAATTTGACGAGATTTGAGAAGTATTATGATGGTTATAGTTATTTTATGAAAGTGATGTATTATCATTTGAATTACTAAATCTATTTTGGTAGGAATATCGATGTTTAGTTTAAATGGAATGCACTATTTAAGTTTTTAATATGGAGATGTTTGTGACATTTCGATGATTAAGATTTTTATAGGTGTGCATCTTTACAAATAAACTTTGTGTTTAAAATTGAACTTAGGAAATCGATAGGTTTAGATGAAGATTTTGTTGAAGGTATGTGTCTTGTATCCTTAGTTGTTATAAAAGCGCAAAAAATGGCATCACTTTATCTTTATCTGTGTAGAAAGGATGCTATTTAGAAATTATTTTAATAATCTAATACTTTTTATCTCAGTTTCATCAAACGAATAAACAGCAAAATCAGTCTGTATATCTACAACAAGATTTCCTGTTTCACTCTCAAATTCATTTTCATAGTCAGTTACAAACCCTTCGTATTCTTCATTATTCAAAAGCGTGATAATAACATCTTTACGATATGCATCTTCAATTCTCAATACTTTTCACCTACTTATCAATATAAGGTACTATATGAGCACCTGTCTTCGAATAATGCACTTTTCCTTTTCTGGTTTCAATATACACATTATCGATATGTGCTTTTCCAATAATTTGATTAAAATTAATAATCTCTTTCATATCAAATAGCTCATCACTTAATATTAGATTGCCTGTTGACATTTTTTCTCTTAACAATTCATTCAATAAATCTATAGAAAGTATTGTATAGCTAGGCAATTTCTTATTATTTAAAATGGCTCTTTTTTTATTTTCATTATATAGATGATGACCTAACATATGTCCATTTTGTTTTTCACAATTTATTTCTATTTTCATTTTACAACTTTCAATCATTTCTTTCATCTGGTTTTTAGCTTTTTCTTGTAATTTAGCTTCTTTTACTTCTACCTGATATTTACCTTCACGCTCTTTAAAGAACTTGTCTCGCCAACTGCCAACATGTGGCACTGTGGTACTTCTACACTAAGGATGCATAGGTGGCGCATTCACACCTGGTATCATATCTTTAACTTTAAATATTTTTCCGTTGAGTGAATGACATAATTTAGATGTTTTACTATCTATTTTGGCAACATATTTATATTCGCCATCTTCACCAAGTTCTTTTAAATATGTTAACTTTTGTGATTCTGCATTTTCAGTAAATAGTTAAAAAAGCGTATAAAAATAGCACCACCTTCTCTTTATCTGTGTAGAAAGGATGCTATTGATATTTAGACTTTGATTGATTAATTTCTTTTTCTAATTCTTCTTTCTTCGATAATTCATCCATATGCTTAAAAAAATCTTCTATAGAAATGTAACCATCTAATTGTTGAATTGACATAATGTATTACTCCTATTTGTCCTTTCGTTTTATATATGTTTTATTATAAAGTTGCTTTAGAATATTATCAACTATCGCTTCATTATTTCTCATAGTTATAGATTGTTTTATATCTTTCATAATTTTATAAACTTGAGACTGATTATATAATGAAGTTTTACTTATATGTTTTACTACACTATAGTTAGTAACAATAGTCGTTGTTTGGATAGATTTATTTCCAATAAACATCTTTAAACCATTCAATGAAAATCCTGATTGTCCAGGATGGTTATGTAACATAACAATTGAATTCGGTTTACTGTTAAATAATAATTCGGTTGCTTGTTACCCTGGCACAAAAGATACACTATCTTGATCGCCATATACTTTTGTAACTTTAGCACCTTTTAATAAATAAGCTACTTCATTTTAGCTAACTTCTCAGCTTCTTGAACCGCATCTTTAATACGTTCATCTGATTTTTTGCGTTCTCTAGCTATACGCTCTTTAATCAATTGTGATACTTCTTCTTGAGAAAATGTTTTCTCATTCTGTTGTGATTGTTCATCACTGTTGTCTAGTTGCTCTTCGTTCTGAGTTACGTCAGTAATATTACTT
This sequence comes from Staphylococcus sp. EG-SA-15, assembly GCF_017151895.1. Lineage (NCBI taxonomy): Bacteria > Bacillati > Bacillota > Bacilli > Caryophanales > Staphylococcaceae > Staphylococcus > Staphylococcus sp. EG-SA-15. Next base: position 44,613 of record NZ_JACVZN010000016.1, read on the forward strand.
TCATTTTTCTCCATGAGACATACCTCCGTTTATAGTCTGTCGACTGATATTCCATACTTGCTTTTAAAATGTCATCAGCACGTTTTGGACAATAAAAAATAACCTTCACATTGGAAGGTTAAAAAAGTGTATAAAAATAGCAGCACTTTCTCTTTATCTGTGTAGAAAGGATGCTATTTTTCTAATTTTTGTTCTTTATTCTTATTTTCTAATTCTATTGCTTTCTTGTATTCTTTATCCAATAATTCTTGTGACTGTTTATTAGTTATTTCACCATCTAACTGTGCAAAATACATTTTAATCACCTAACTTTATATATTATGTTACCACTATTATATAATCTCTTTAGAATCATATCAATATCCTTATGATTGAATTTTTTTATATTCTTATTTTTATTATATTTTTTAATACAATCAATACAAGTTGATTTGCAATATTCTTTTGTCTTAGTTAAGTACTTTGTTTGACCTTTATTTGTAACAATTGTCAGTGTTTTAATAGAATTATTAAATATAAATAAATACAAGTCTGTAAGAGAAAAACTAGACTGCCCAGGATGGTTATGTAACATAACAATTGAATTCGGTTTACTGTTAAATAACAATTCTGTTGCTTTTTCCCCTGGTGCAAAAGATACACTATCTTGATCACCATATACTTTTGTAACTTTACCATCTTTTAATAAATAAGCTACTTCATTGCTATCATTGTTTTCTTTGGCATCTTTAAGCAAGGCTTTATGTTGTTCTTGTATAAATTGATTTTCTTCTTTGGTATGTGTTGGAATATCAACATATCTGACTTTATCAATTGCTTGATCAGTAATATATATTTTCTTTCCTAATACTTTAGCTTGTTGTAATTCATCTTTGGTTGTGTCATCTTCTACTTGATATTTACCTTCACGCTCTTTAAAGAACTTGTCTCACCAATTGCCAACATGTGGCACTGTGGTACTTCTACACCAAGGATGCATAGGTGGCGCATTCACACCTGGTATCATATCTTTAACTTTAAATACTTTGCCGTTGAGCGAATGACATAGTTTAGACGTTTTACTATCTATTTTGGCAACATATTTATATTCGCCATCTTCACCAAGTTCTTTTAAATATGTTAACTTTTGTGATTCTGCTATTTCAGTAAATAGTTAAAAAAGCATATAAAAATAGCACCACTTTCTCTTTATCTGTCTAGAAAGGATGCATTAATACCATGCTATTTTATAATTTTCGGGAAATTCTTGCTTCTCGATAAAGTCTCTTACTACAGAAAAAGACTTATTACGATATAACATAAAATATTCTTCATTTTCTATTTCAGATAATGAGAAATCTATAACCTCTGCATCTTTTTTATTAAAAGTTACTGAACCTTTACCGTTACTTATATCATCTTCAGGTATATATTCATATATTATAACCTGTTCATCTTCTTTCAATTTTATTAATGTAAGCATTTAATCCACCTTCTTTTTTATAAAAATTGAATAATCGTATTTTTTTGATACAATTTTATGTGCATAATCATAGTTGAAATTATACTTATTCATCAAATAATGTTCAAGCGCCTCATGACGCAGCAGTATTAAATCTTGTTTTTTATTGTTTTTCCTTCTCTTAAACGTTGCCAACTTACTGCGATATTATATTCTGGATAATAACTTAAAATCGAATAATTCACTTTGAACATAACAAATCACTCCTTGTACAGTGGTGAAGCAAGTATTATTATTAAATTGTAGGAGTGAAATTCCCTCCTGACTGATTAACGCTCGAATGTCCATTCAATCTTTATAAAGTAGAGATTTATTAAGATTAACAATTTGGTACATTTGAGCTTTTTTATTTCCTTCACTCGCACCTTCTTAAACTTATATGTTCATTATACAAATATAAAAAGCTATAACAATTTAATGAAAATGCCCCCTTCGAAGTCGACATTGAAAAAATGAAAACTTTGAAGGGAGCATTTCAAGACGATCCATTCCAATCTTTTTTATCATTTAAAACTTAACACTTATTTTCCCTTATTCGATGCTAATTTCGTGCAATAAATTCTAAATGAAACGACATACTCCTTTTTCACAAATTGGAATCTACTATTTTTGTATTTTAATTATTATAATATCCATTCACCATATGATTTTTATTAATAGTTAAATCAAATAAACATAGCTTGATTAATTTATACATTAGTTAAATTACAAAACTTTATTGGCATATTCATATAATTTTTCTGTTGTATTCAGGGTTAGATTATCTACTTCGCGTTTGCCCTGTCTTAATTGTGAAAGTACGTATTGAGAAACTCCAGTTTTTTTAGAAATTTCATATCCTGTTAAATTACTTTCAATTAATTCAATTATTTTTTTCTTGTATTCTGACATTTTTTCATCTCCATATCTGTACAATGTTTTCTGCTTTTTTTCGAAATTCTGTGAACTTAACGTATTTTTTATCTATAAATGATTTTATTATTTTTCTATTCATTAATGGCTATCATCACTTCATAATAGTTAAATTTTATATTTTCAATTTTTGTTTCTACATATTAACGACTTTTCATCATCAATTACTTTGTCAAAGATAAACGATTTGTCTTGTATACCTTACGCCTTTTACAAAACTTCAATGTTTAGTATTCATTGAAGTTTACAGCCACTTCTAAAGTTTAACCTTTTATGTATTTTTATTAGATTAGTGTCTTTCAATATTCAAACTACTAACTCCAGTAGTCTATTAAATTTGAGATATTGAGATATCTTTAGAATTTAATTTTTCCGGAGTCATATAGACTTCTCAAATACTATACATTTATTTCATAATTTTGAACCCTAATATTACTAAAATAATTATAAACGTCCCTATTAAAAATTCTATTTTCTCTTTTTTATTTGTTTTTCGCACTTTAATAGTCATCTTCATTTTACTAATGGTGAGAAAGTAATATTTTATTCAAAGAATATGACTTCGTATTAAATCAAATCTCACATTCTTATTAGTTTGCAAATTCAATAGTCCTATCAGAATTAAAATCAAAACATTCAAACTATTTTATCGTTTTTACTTCCTCGACCATTTTCACCTCCTTATAATCTATATAAATTATGTTTACCACACGATTCTTTACACTCGATGAATTAATTTTGTTAAGAAACATTTAGGCATGTAACTTTGTAATAAAAACATTTTCAAATAAATGTACCAAAAACTTTCATGAAATAAAGTATACTTTTCAAATCTATTAATTTTAAAAATCATAAAATCAAATGCTATATTAGAATATAATTATCACAAATCATCATATATGCCAATTACACAATTTAATATAAAAAATTGTCAATGAAAAATTATGCACATAAACATTATTACAAAATATGTATAGTATAGAATACTGCATTAAAGTTAACTTATTTACTGTGTTCAGCCTTTAATATCATCACTTAAAGATTATTCAAGATTTAATGGCAATGATAATTTCATAATATGCATTTTTGATTATTTAACCATGTACAATTTCTAAAACTAAGAGTTTATCTTATTGAGGTGGACAAAACGTGGACAGACAACCATGAAATCATTAGAAATTTAATTTCTTGTCCACCTAACCTAACAAAATATTTTTGTTAACATTCTGTTTTATTTTCTAATGTTCTTTGATATTCATATAACTTGATTATCGTTTTAAATTTAGCTTCTTTTATTTTAGTTTTACCTACCTTTAAATCTGTAACTGTTTGACGTGGTACACCTGAATTTTTTGAAATACTATATGGTGTATTGTTAGTTAATAACTTTTCTATTTCACTTATAATAGTTTCAATCTCATTCATTTTTAATCACGCTCTCTTTCTATTTATAATTATAATAATCCTAATGCAGTAACTACGTTTAGCAATACATTGTTTTTTTCTAGTTGCCAAACTAGTTAATTCATAAACTAATACCTAATAGTATTGGCGTTTTTTTTATATATTGATAAAATTTCTTGTCTCCATCTATTCTATATTATATTATTTGATAATTTTTTATTTATATTCACATTAAGTTATCCATATTTAATATACTTTAAAATTAGATGACTTAAAAGGCTCACTCCATGATATTTCAAAAATATGGCCTTATTTTAATCTTCAATCATTATTTCTAATTGTTTTTGGTAATTATAGAGTTTTTCCGCTGTTTCTAAAGTTAAATTATTCACTTTTCTTTTCCCGCTTCTTAATTCACTTATACCACCATAAGAAACATCAGTGTCTTGATTAATTCTATAATTAGATATTGATTTATCATTTAGTAATTTTTCTATTGTATTATAAATTTCTTTAAACTGGTTCATAATTTTTGTCAAAATGAAAGAATAATTTATTTTTTTCTAGTTAAATTAATAATAAATAATATTAAAGTTGCAATGTTAAGATAGAGAGTTAATTTTTTCCTTAATTCTCTTGTCATAAATACCACCTCCCTATTTAATGTGGTAAAGGTCTTTTGCCCTTTACCTTTTTAAAAGAACGATTTGATAAAATTAAGTACTTGAATTATTAAGCTCGTCACAGCTATTCGAAATTTAATTTTGCTATTCGTTCTTTTTCTTTAACCATTCTTATCATTTTTTCTCCTTTCCTCTTTATAGTTATTTAACATTCCACAAATTGGGGTAAGTGACATGTTGAACTCCCATATCCACTGGCAAGATTTATAATTTGTAATTCTAAAGTATAATAGCCTATATTTTTCAAAATCTCTTTTTTTATGATTAACATCCCTCTAAGTGCACCTAAAGGTTTTTATGTAATGTATTAAATATTTCCATTTATACATATACATCTTGTATAAAAAGAAAGAACTCCATATATACTCAAAAGGTATACTGAAGCTCTATATATTATATAAAATTATTATACTATTTTGAAAAACATAAGTAAATCACTAAACATGATTTCTTTCACTTTTAGAAAACTTTTAATACTATAAAAGCACCCACTCAGTCACTAGTTTGGGCAGTTATTGTATGCCTATTGAACTCAATGCTTATATTACAATACCTTTTTCGCATATTCATATAAGATCTTTGCATTCTTTAAGCTTAAATTTTCTATTCTTCTTTCTCTACGGCGCATAGCATTAATATTACCGTAACTTATCCCAGTATCTTTATTAATTTGATAACTCGATATCTCTTTGTTTTCTATCAATTCTTTGATTGTATTGAATATTTCATCATAGCAATTCATAAATTAGATGAGGCGAAATTTTTAATTTTTTAGAATATCAATAGTAGTATAACTAAAATGAAAATACCGATCGATAAACAAAAAGATATTTTTTGTTTTGTTTCTCTTTTCATATAGTATTACCCCCTTAATAATGCGTAGTAAGGTCCCTCTTTTCGGGGTCTTACCTTAGAACGTTCTGCAAATGAATTCGATGAGAAGTAATATGAATATGGCTATTTTCAAGTAATACTCAACGTTTTCGCGACGTTCTTTTATCGCCTCATCTCATCACCTCCAAATATATTAAAATTCATGTGAACTAAAATATAAAATGGTCTTCCCCAGCTTTAAAAAAATAAATACATAAAACATTTACTTGACCAAAACTTGACCAAATCCATTTTTTAACAAAAGTGGTCAAGTGAAATCCCATCTTTCCAAATCAAAAAAGAGCTAAAGCAAAACGCTCTAGCCCTTGATATTACTTATTTCCCATCATTGTTTAGCGTATTAATATTGCTTCATGTACTGATCTCTTTCCCATTCAGATACTTGAGTTCTGTAGTAATCCCATTCAATTGATTTTGAATTAATAAATTGATTATAGATATGATTTCCTAAAGCTTTTTTAATAACTTCATTTTCACGCATTGCTTTTAATGCAGTATAAAGTGTTGAAGGTAAGTCTTGAATGCCTACTGCTTCACGTTCTTCACGGTTCATTTCGTAAATATTTTGGTTAACTGGTTCTGGAACTTTTAATTTATTTTTAATACCATCTAGTCCAGCTTCTAAGATTGCAGCTAACGCCATGTATGGGTTTGCAGCTGGATCTACTGAACGTACTTCGATACGAGTAGATAATCCTCTTGAAGATGGTACACGGATTAATGGTGAACGGTTTTTACCACTCCATGCAATATAACATGGTGCTTCATAACCAGGTACTAAACGTTTATATGAGTTTACTAACGGGTTACATACAGCAGTAAATCCGCGTGCATTTTTAAGCACACCTGCTGTAAATTGATATGCAGTTTCCGTTAAGCCCATTTCAGTATTTGGATCAAAGAATGCATTTTCTTTACCTTTGAATAATGAAACGTTAAAGTGCATACCGCTACCATTCACACCGAATAATGGTTTAGGCATAAATGTTGCGTGTAAATTATGTTTACGTGCGATTGTTTTAACAACCAATTTAAATGTTTGGATATTATCACATGCTGTAACAGCATCTGCATATTTAAAGTCAATTTCATGTTGACCAGGGGCAACTTCATGGTGACTAGCTTCAATATCGAAGCCCATATCCTCTAATTCTAAAACAATATCACGACGACAGTTTTCACCTAAATCTGTAGGTGCTAAATCGAAATATCCACCATCATCATTAAGTTCTAAAGTTGGTTCCCCTTTTTCATCCAACTTAAACAAGAAGAATTCTGGTTCAGGCCCTAGGTTAAAGTCTGTGAAGCCTAAATCTTCCATTTCTTTTAATACACGTTTTAAGTTTGCACGAGGATCCCCTTCAAATGGTGTTCCATCTGTTTTATATACATCACAAATTAAACGTGCAACTTTACCTTGTCCAGCAGTCCATGGGAAGATTACCCAAGTATCTAAATCTGGATGTAAGTACATATCTGATTCTTCGATACGTACGAAACCTTCGATAGAAGAACCGTCAAACATCATTTCGTTATCAAGTACTTTTTCTAATTGGCTTACAGGCACTTCAACATTTTTAATTGTTCCTAAAATATCAGTGAATTGTAATCTTAAATATCTTACATTTTCCTCTTCTGCAAATTTACGAATGTCGTCTTTAGTGAAAGTACGTTTTGGCATTTTAAAATCCTCCAAATTTTATTTAATAAATCGGGATAAATCACCACGATTTATTGGCAAAGTTTCTCCAATAGGCTTTTGCGTGGCATCTACAATCATCTTTTTTCTTATCTCTTGTTCATCTGTTGTTAAATGCTCTTGTGAGTCATAAATGATTTGTTTAATCCCTTTGATATTAAATCCTTTTTCTAATAATGATTTAATTTCTAGTAATCTTTCCAAATCATTGAGTGAGAACAGACGTTTTTGACCTTCTGTTCTTTCAGGTTTGATGAGTTCATGTGTTTCATAGTAACGTATTTGCCTTGGCGTTAAATCCGTTAACTTACTTACTACACTCATAGAGAAGACAGCCATATTTCGTCTGATTGCATCATTCGATATCATTGTTCCTCTCCTCTACTTTTGAACTTGTTAATAACTTATCATAATTTTTTTAGGATTTCAAAAATATGTCAGGTTTTCTAACATAAAGCTTAAAACATTGATATAACTGCGATTTCGACTTCTAAAACGACATAAAACAATCTACAGCTAAAATATTTTTTCAATTTTTAAAAATAATCTGATAAATCTCCGCAAAAAATTTCACCCAAAACACATTATCATTTAGGGTGAAATTTAATCTATTATATAAGTCCTTGTTCTTTCAACTGATTAACAGCTCTTGTCACAGCAATTTTAACGTGTTCATATGTTAATCCTCCTTGAACATATGCTTCATAAGGAGGACGAATAGGTCCATCTGCAGATAATTCAATCGATGAACCTTGAATAAACGTACCAGCTGCCATAATAACATCATCTTCGTAACCAGGCATATAACTAGGTTCTGGACTAAAATGTGCATTAATTGGGGATGCGTGTTGAATACTTTGACAAAATGAAATCATTTGTTCTTTCGTTTCAAATTTAACTGTTTGAATTAAATCAGTTCGTTTTTCGTAGTACTTCGGCGTTGTGTTCATATTCATTTTTTCTAAAAATAAACTAGTAAACAATGCACCTTTAAGACTCTGACTGACAACGTGTGGTGCTAAAAAGAAACCTTGATACATTTCAAGCAATGCATTTAATGATGCACCCGCTTCTTTACCAATACCAGGTGCTGTCAATCTATAACCACATCGTTCAATTAAATCTTTTCTACCAGCAATGTATCCACCAATCTTAGCTAAACCACCGCCAGGGTTTTTAATTAATGATCCTGCTATTAAATCGGCACCACATTCTATAGGTTCACGTCTTTCAACAAATTCCCCATAACAGTTATCCACAAATATTAAAATATTAGGATGCACGTTTTTCAACCTAGTAATTACCTTTTCAATTTCATCTAGCGGAATTGAAGGTCTTTGATCATAGCCTTTCGAACGTTGAATCGCTATTACTTTGGTGCGCTCAGAAACCCCATCTAACACACTTTCAATATCGATCTTACCTTCTTTAAGTGCAATATCTTTATACGATACGCCGTGCTCCATTAAACTTTCAATACCATTTCCGTTTACGCCAATGACTTCAAGTAAAGTGTCATATGGACTACCCGTTATATAAATTAATTCATCACCATGTTTTAATAAACTTTGTAATGCAATAGTAATCGCATGCGTACCTGAAATAATTTGCGGACGAACAATTGCATCTTCTGCTTTAAATGCCTGCGCATATATTTCTTCTAAATGATCACGTCCAAAGTCATCATACCCGTATCCTGTTGATCCTTGTAGATCACTTTCGGTTGCTTTGACATGATGAAATGCATTTAATACTTTTTCTTGATTAATATATGCTGTTTCTTCAATTTCTTTAAAATATGGTGCTAACGTTGATTCGACGTCAGCTACTATCTTACTTATATCTTTCATTTGAATTTCGTCCTTTTATTATTTTTTAAATCCTTTTATACGATAAACATTTTCAATTTCATCATATTTAAGTTCAGTCACTAATGTATGTTGTTTTAGAAAATATAATCGATCTGCATTATTCGTCGCAATTGTCTCATCATAATAAGTTAATTGCCTTTTGATTTCATCAATAAATAACGTCTTAACAAGTAATTTATCACCATCATTTTTAGAAGAAACAAAAACATTAGGCAAATCACTTGCTGGACGATTTGATGCATGATCACATAAGTCCTTTTTATTAAAAATAACTATTTGAGAAATATGACTCATATCTAATTGTTTGATTAAATCATTAACTGTGTCATACTGCGTACGGTATTCAGGATGGCTACTATCTACGACATGTACTAATAAATCTGCACCTTTAGCCTCTTCTAAAGTTGATTTAAAAGCTGCAATTAACGTCGTAGGTAGTTTCTGTATAAAACCAACAGTATCTGAAATAATTAAATTAAATCCATCATTTATTTGAATTTGTCGTGTTTTAGGATCTAACGTTGCAAATAATTGATCTTTTTCATACGTCTCTTCATTTGCTAAAACATTAAACCATGATGATTTACCAGCATTTGTATAACCAACTAAAGCTACTTGAAACACCTGATTTTGATTTCTTTTATTTCGATATCTTTCGCGATGTTCTTCTACCGTCCGCAATTGATGTTTAATTTCATTCATACGAGTTCGAATATGTCTGCGATCCATCTCTAACTTCGTTTCACCAGGGCCTCTAGTTCCAATACCGCCACCTAAACGAGAAAGGCTTTTACCATGGCCTTGCAATCTAGGTAATAAATAATCAAGTTGTGCTAGCTCTACTTGCAATTTACCTTCTTTACTTCTTGCTCTTAATGCAAATATTTCAAGAATCAACTGAGTTCTATCAATAATTTTTACACCTAAAGCTTCATTTAGTGATTTGGATTGTGCAGTCGTTAATTCATCATTTGTGATGACTACATCAATATCTTTGAACTCAATAAATGCTTGAATTTCTTCAATTTTACCTTTACCAACATAATATTTGCGATCTACACGATCTCTGTTTTGAGTAATTTGACCCAACACTTCAAGTTGGCAAGTCTCTGATAAAGATGATAATTCCTCCATTGTAGACTCAAAATTAAATTGCTTATCATCTTGAGCATGTACACCGACTAAGACAGCTTTTTCTAGTTTATTTTTAGTATCATGAATTTGTTGCTGAGCCATGTTATACATCTCCTTAATAAAATCCTACTCAAAGTATTCTATCATAGAGTTTTAGTAAAGACTATTACACGATTTTGTGGTACATTTTAAGTAAATCGAAAGGATGATACAATGGAGACAATTTATGATTTTGTAGTAGAAACAAATAAAGGTGTTACTTACAAATTAGATGCATATAAGGGTGACGTTATGCTAATTGTTAATACAGCTAGCGAATGTGGCTTTACTTCACAATTTGAAGGTTTGCAATCATTATACGAGAAATACAAAGATCAAGGGTTTGTAATTCTAGGTTTCCCTTGTAATCAATTTGGTGGTCAAGAACCTGGATCAGGCGAAGAAGCAGCTCAAAACTGTAAATTAAACTATGGTGTTACCTTCCCTATGCATCAAAAAATAGACGTAAAAGGGGAACATCAATTACCTTTATTTAGATATTTGACTGCGGCACAACACGGATTCTTTAATGAGAAAATCAAATGGAATTTCACTAAGTTTTTAGTGGATCGCGAAGGTAACGTTGTTAAACGATTTGCACCTCAAAAAAAACCTGTTCAAAT